>CAZWPU010000110.1:0-5511 GCA_964635605.1 uncultured Bacteroidales bacterium
AAAAATATTATTGATTACGGCTTCATTATTAATCCTTGGAACAATTATCGGTTTTTCAATTAATGTAAATAGAACGGAATCCGAAAAAAAGGATACACCACAAGAAGATACGTTAAAAACGAATCCAAAGATTGATATTAAAGTGAATAAGGACTACGACGATGAAGGAAACATCATCAGATACGATTCTACTTATTCATACATTTACACTTACCCTGACGGAAAACAGAAAAACATAAACATTGACAGTCTGTTTCAACGTTTTCAGTCTTACTTTTTTGACCGAAGTTTTGAAATGATGCAGCATCCTTTTAAGCAATTCTTCGAAAGAGACTCTTTTTATGAAAGGCAATTTTTTGATCATGATTACTTTATGCAACAATTTGAAAGAGAAAAATTACATTTCGAAGAAATGATAAAACAAATGGATTCATTAAGAACCCAATTTTTAAAAAAGTCTTTTCCTAAGATTCAGCAAAACAAATTAAAACCAACAAACAAATCTTATAAAACCTATGAAATTTAATTTTAACAGGGCATTCTTGAATAAGCCCTGTTTATTTATTATTAGTTTCAATTAAAGGTTAATTATCAGTCATTAATCATAAATAATACAAATAGAGTAATTTTTTTAAAAAGAAATTTTAACTTTGATTCAATATTTTAAACCATTTTGTATTAGTTTTGATTTTAATGAGTTAACGCTGTTGAAAAAATTATAAAGATGAAAAAAATATTTTTACTGAGTATTTGTTTAATAATCGTTAAAGTTTCTTTTTCTTTTGAGCCAACATCAATAAAGGGAAAGAACACAGTAAAGTCAACGTTCGAAGAAAATAAACAACTTTTATACACTCCCAACTACCAACAATTTAAAACACAGCTTCTTAACATTGAAACCAAAGAAGTAAAGAATTATGCCCAGTTAAGAAGACGTGGAAAAGATGATTATTTGATGTTATATGTTGCGGGAGGTATTGCTATTGCAACAGCTACATTAATTCTTGCTAACAATCCGGATAACTTTGTTTCAAATTCAGCTGGAAGTGTAAATACAGGGATTGCAATAGGTGGAGGTATTGCTTGTGGCTTAATTGTTACTAAATTCATTGTCGATCAAAACAGGTAATTTAAAATTACAGCAGAAATTTTTTTATGTCTTTGTATAAATTTATCAGTAAGATATTTATTTTTTTTCTGGTAATCTTCCCGGGTTATTGTTTTTCTCAGAAAGATAAACATATCATTACTGAACTCACAAAACATTCAGACGAGGTACATTCAGTTAGTTTCTCGCCCGATGGCAAATCTTTTATTTCAGGGTCGGCAGACAAAACCATTATTCTATGGGATTTTGAAACGTTGAGTCCCGTGAACACACTTGAAAAACATTACGGTCCAATTTATGCACTAGAATATACCCATGATGGAAAACATTTTTTAAGTGGAGGGGATAACTCCATTAAAATCTGGGAAAAAGACGGAACCTTCATAAAAACTTTAAACGGACACGCAACAGCAATATGGTCTATTGGAATTTCTAAAGATGATAAATACATTGTAACAGGCTCATTTGATAACAACTTCCGGATCTGGGATATTTATAATGGCAAAACAATACATGTTTTCGATATTGATAAAAAGAGTATTCTTGCAACTGCAATAAATCCTACAAATTATTTTATTGCATGCGGTACACAAGATGGAACCATTGTATTATTTACCTTCGATAATTATGAAATAATCCATACTTTTAGTGCTCATGGAGGGAATGTATATGCACTTGATTTTAGCCCTGATGGAAAATTATTAGCCAGTGCAGGACGTGATGGAAATATAAAAATATGGGATGTAACCAAAATGGAGATTTTACATCTGCTTGATAAACATGAACGAAGTGTTATGGATGTAAAATTCAGTTCCAATGGGAAATATTTAATTTCTGCTTCTTATGATGCAACCGTACGATTATGGGATGTGGAAAGCGGGGAGCAAATTCATCAGTTTATTGGGCACAAATTGCCTGTAAATGCAGTAGATATAAGCAATGACAATAAGTATATTATTAGTGGTTCGAGTGATAAATCAATAATTATTTGGGAGCTTCATCCTGCAATTCTGGTTGATTATTATTTTGCAGATGAATTTGCAAAAAAAATGGAAGAATCGGGTTTATTTGTACCTAAAAGAAAAAATGAATCCAGATCTGATTATAAAGAGAGGCAGGAGAAAGCTGAAAAATTTAAAAACGAATTATATAAAAAATATATCAACAAATTAAATAAGCATTAAGCATCTAACATTTTTTTAATTTCCTAAAAAACAATAATGCAGTTCTTTCTATATATCATTTTTTTAATTTCAATTTATTTTATTACAATTATCCCCTTTTGGTTTTTATATCAATTTTCAAATTTATTAGCTTTTCTTTTTTATTATGTTTTTCAGTATCGTAAAAAAGTAGTTTTCACAAACCTTCGGAATTCATTTCCCGAAAAAACAGATAAAGAAATAAAAAAAATAGCTAAAAAAACGTATCATAACCTTACCGATATCCTGGTAGAGAGTATCAAAGGATTTACTATTTCTGAAAAACAAATAAAAAAACGTTTTATCATCAATAACCCAGAATTGTTAAACGAATATTTTTATCAAGGGAAAAGTATTATTGGTGTTATGGGACACTATGGTAACTGGGAATGGGGTGCGGTAGCAGGTAGTTTACAAATAAAACACAAAACGATAGCATTTTATAAACCATTATCCAATAAATATATCGATCGTTTTTTAAAAAAAATCAGAGCTAAAAATGGAACCTTATTGAAATCCATCTACAAAACATCAGCAACCTTTAACAAGTATAAAAATCAACCCTGTATTTTTGTTCTTGTAGCCGATCAAAGTCCCTCATCGGTAAAAAAGGCTTATTGGGTAAACTTTTTTCATCAGGACACAGCCTGCTTACATGGCCCTGAGAAACATGCCCGAAACAATAATTATCCTATTGTATTTTTAAAAATACAACGGGTTGAAAAAGGATATTATGAACTTACTGCAGAAAAATTAATTGAAGCCCCAGCCGAAACCAACGAGGGAAAAATTACTCAAACGTATATGCATAAGCTGGAAGAAATTATTAAAGAAAACCCTGAAAATTGGCTGTGGTCACACAAAAGATGGAAAAAAAACGTAAAAAAATAAGCTAATTCAGCTTTACTTTTTTTTAAAAACTATATGAAAAACCAATACCAATTACTTCTCTGAATTGCAGTCCTTTGGTTACTCCAACTTGCTCTCCCCCTTCAAACACAGGTATATCTACATCATCATCATAAATAAAATGGGTATTTAAAGACATTTTGATATAATGGGTAAGTTTCATTTTTAGATTTAATTCCCAGTCAATATCTATATTTTGAGGATTATTTGTATAGTTGGTAAAGAAATTAATCTTATTTTCCATATGAATATCTTTCGTAATATTATACTTCCAGATGGCTTTAACATAAGCACCAATTTCCTTCCTTATTTTCTCATTTGCTCCAACTCCAAATCGGGTTTGATCATATTTTACCGTATCTGAAACAATCGTATATTTTGAAGTAACTGGCGATATAAGTACCGTTAAATTTTCATTCGGTTTATAATCTAAACCCAATGAAAATACTAGATGCCCGGGAGACATAAATTTAGAAATGGAAACCGAATCGTTGGGATAATCATAACCTTTTAAAAATTGAGTTCTAAAATTAAATAATAAACTATAATACCAATTATTAAATGCTGTACGTCCATATTTTGAGTTAAACTCAAACCGATCGTCATTTTTTTGTAAAGGATTATCTCCTGCTTTTAAATATCCTAATTTATATTCAATATCTGTATCCCATATTCGTTGTTTTCCATAAGTATATTGGGCATTAAACCTGAGTACAGATAATGCAGACAAGCTGTTTTCACCACCTTCTACCCAATTGGACTGATACCCCTGATTAAAATTAATATCAGCAGTACTTCCAATATCCCAAATCGGAACGATAATATTTACTTTACGAGCTTTTTTTAATTCTGTTGTAATTTTATCAGTATCAACTTCCCGGGTTACTATTTTTTGCTGTTTCGCTTTTTCTATATATGTGCCTTCTTCAAGGGTTAAATCATAGGTTCTATCTTTATACTTTTTTATCCATAACAAAGCATATTCTCCCCTATTATCATATATTTTAAAATGAACAGAATCAATTTGTTCTTTTGCTGTTTTAAATAATATTGAATCATTCACTGAATTCTTAAAAATAAGTTTCAATGAATCTTTCGGCAAACGATTTAAGATATACCTAACAGCATTTTTAATAGAATCGTTCAAAAAATAGGTGGTTTTATCTTCCGATAAATAATAAAACTTTTCTTGCTCAAGTCTTGATTGAAGAAAATATTTAACCGAATCAATACTATTATAGCTGGATTGATACTGAATTAATTTATCAATTGCCTGTTGTACAGAATCATTTTTTTCATGGATCTCAGGGTTTAATAACTTTTGAATATTTTTAATAACATAATAAGTACTATCCGGTTTTTCAAAAATTAATGAGTCCCCAAGGTAATTTATAAATTCTTCATAGGTCAATTCTTTAGTAATTAATGAATCTTTAATTGCAGAAGTGTCAGCAATATTTATTGTATCCTTTAAAATTATTGTATCTTTTATAAAAATAGTATCCCGAACAAGAATGGTATCTTTAACAAAGATCGTATCATGAGTAGTTACCGTATCATTCCTGCTAATATATACAGAGTCATTAAATAATTTAGAATCGTTAAGTGAATCGAGAGATTTTATTAATTGGCTAGAGTCTGCAATCGATGGAAGTGAATCATTTTTAGAAACCGTATCTAACGAATGTCTTTCTTCATTTTGATGCTTAATTCCTAAAATTTGCATCAAAGTATCTTTAATACGTTCGTCATCATTTAATTTTTCATGCAAATTTAAGGAATCATCAGTTATTGTATCTGATGTATAAAATTGATTTGTATTAGCACTGGTAATTTTAAAAAAATAATTAATTTCAATACCAACTCCTTGAAAATTAAATACAAATAAAAAAATAATAAAAATATATAAACGCTTCATAAATATCGATTAACTGCTTTTAAGTATATAATCCTTGTTAAGATGAAAAAAAAGATCATTGGTTTAAAATTGTATAAAAAAACAACAATACATATATCTTATTCACTATTAATGTTTTAGACAAAAACCCATTTTCTTTTATGCTGTACAAAATTATTTATTTTTAGCTTATTTCTAACGAATCTTTTATATTTGTAACTGTAAAAACTACAAAAGAGTTACATGAAAAATTTGCTCAACATATTAAGAGTAACCAATAAATTCATTTACCTCAATATAAAAAAAAGAGATTCTTTCTTTTTTTAAAAACCTCCCAACGAAATTTATTTTCATTTTTATAATCAATTTGTTTAATCATAAAACTTATATATTAT
>CAZWPU010000111.1:0-5468 GCA_964635605.1 uncultured Bacteroidales bacterium
GGTGGACGTTCTTCAATCTCCGGAGATTTTACCGTTGAAGAGGCAAAAGACTTAGCCAATATTCTAAAATCTGGTAAGTTACCTGCTCCGGCAAGAATCATCCAGGAAGAAGTGGTTGGGCCATCGCTTGGACAGGAAGCCATTAATGCCGGTATGAAATCGTTCTTTATTGCCTTTATATTGGTAATGGTTTATATGATTTTCTACTTTAGCCGTAAAGCCGGTCTGGTAGCAGATATTGCATTAATTATAAACATGTTCTTTATTTTAGGTGTGTTAGCATCACTTGGCGCTGTATTAACATTGCCCGGTATTGCTGGTATTGTTTTAACCATTGGTATGTCGGTGGATGCGAATGTGCTAATTTTTGACAGGATCCGTGAAGAGTTAGCAGCAGGAAAAGGCGTAAAACTGGCAGTAAAAGATGGGTATAAAAATGCCTATTCTGCCATTATCGACGCCAATGTTACAACCTTGCTAACTGCAATTATATTATATGCTTTTGGTACTGGGCCGATCAAAGGTTTTGCTACAACATTACTTATTGGTATTATTACATCCTTATTTACAGCAATTTTCTTAACTCGTTTAGTTTTTGAGTGGTACTTGAAACGAAATAAAGAGATCACTTATTCAACGAAAATAACCAAAAATATATTAAAAAATCCAACCGTTAAATTCCTTGAGAAACGTAAGATTGCTTATGTAATTTCTGCTGTTTTAATTTTTATTAGCCTTGGGTCATTATTTACTAAAGGATTAAATCAGGGCGTGGATTTTACCGGAGGACGAACTTATGTTGTCCGTTTTGAAGAACCTGTAAATACGGTTGAAATATCGAAATCTCTTGGTGAAGTATATGGTCATGCACCCGAAGTGAAAGTTTTTGGAGACGAAAATCAGGTTAAAATAACCACCAAGTACCGTGTTGATGAAGATGATGTTGATGTTGACCAAGATGTTGAGGCTAAACTATTTGGAGGGTTAAAACCTTTTATACAAGATGATATTACCTTCGATGATTTTAATTCGAATTATAAAATGAGTTCCCATAAAGTGGGCGCTACAATTGCTGCAGATATTATTTATAAATCACTTGTTGTTATTGTTTTAGCCTTGATTATGATGTTTGTTTATATCTTTATACGGTTTAAAAACTGGCAATATGGTTTGGGAGCTGTTACTGCACTTATACATGATGTATTAATTGTTCTCGGTATATTCTCATTATTTGCCGGAGTATTACCATTCTCTCTGGAGATAGACCAGGCATTTATTGCGGCCATACTTACCGTGGTAGGTTACTCAGTTAACGATACCGTGGTTGTGTTCGACCGTGTAAGAGAATACACAACACTTTATCCAAAACGCGATAGTCATTCTATTATTAATAGTGCATTAAATGGAACATTAAGTCGTACATTTAATACATCTATTACCACATTCGTAGTATTGTTAACTATTTTCTTATTAGGTGGTGAAGTAATCCGTGGTTTTGTATTTGCTTTATTAATAGGTGTTGTTGTAGGTACTTACTCATCACTATTTATTGCTTCTCCGGTGGTTTACGATACCGTACATAAAGTTGCAAATAAAAAAGGAAAATAATTTTTTAACATACAATTCTTATTGAAGCCCCATTTGTTATGGGGCTTTTTTGTTATTTGAACAAAATGTATATTTGTAAAAATTTAATGTATGTATAGGATGTTTCTTTTTATTAGCGGACAAGAGATTTTTATCATCTTCTTGGTCGTATTATTACTTTTTGGAGCCAATAAAATCCCTGAAATAGCTCGTGGACTGGGAAAAGGAATGCGTGAATTCAGAAAAGCAGCCGATGATATTAAGCGCGAGATGAATACCCATACCGATGATATTAAAAAGGATCTGAAAGATCTGGATGATAATATAAAAGAAACAAACGACGACCTTAAAGGATAATCTATGGATCTGTTTTTTCTTCTTGTAGGATTATTGTTATTAATATTTAGTGGAGATTTCTTGGTGCGAGGGAGTGTTTCACTTGCTGCCCATTTTAAAGTCTCTAAACTGGTTATTGGGGTTGTAATTGTTTCTTTAGGGACATCTGCTCCTGAACTTTTTGTTAGTCTAGATGCTGCACTTAAAGGACATCCTGATATTTCTATCGGGAATGTGATAGGTTCAAATATAGCTAATATCGCCTTGATATTAGGATTAAGTGCCTTAATTAGCCCCATAAATGTTCAAAAGAAAGGTATTCATTTTGATTGGGTTGTAATGATGGTCGCCAGCTTATTATTACTTTTTTTTAGCCTTAATCTTAAATTGCAATTTCTTGAAGGTGTTTTAATGGTTTCTTTATTAACACTTTACATCATTTGGTCTATTACAAAATCACGAAAAGAGAAATTAACCTCATTGGAAACACCTCCAAAACCACAATACAAACTTTGGTTATCACTAGTTTTTGTGTTGATTTCAACGGTGGGGCTTATATATGGTGCAGAATTTTTGGTAAGAGGTGCATCAGCAATTGCCATAAAAATGGGTGTTGACGAAAGAGTAATATCTGTATCGGTAATAGCCTTAGGTACAAGTTTACCCGAATTGGCAACGTCTTTAGCTGCTGCCGCACGAAAAGAAATGGATGTGTTTATTGGAAACATTATTGGTTCAAATATTTTTAATATATTGGCAATACTTGGATTAACCAGTGTTATAACAACCATTGATATTAATCCAATGGTGCTGAAATTTGATATTATCTGGATGCTTGCATTGGCTTTACTATTGTTTGTTTTTTTACTGCCTTTGCAAAAAGGGATCATTTCTCGTTGGAAAGGAATGATTTTATTAACCATTTATGTGGCATACATATATTTAGCATTTACAACGGGAATATTTTAAAATCTTTGATATAGTTATACAGAAAAATTAATTGCTAAAGAAAAGAGAATATTTATGATTATTGCAAAAAATATTACCAAATCCTATGGCGATCTAAAAGTCTTAAAGGGAATTGATTTAACCCTTGAAAAAGGGGAGATTATTTCTATTGTTGGCCCTAGTGGTGCAGGAAAAACTACTTTTTTACAAATTTTGGGTACTCTGTCCCGTACTGATTCGGGCGAAGTATTATACGATAAAGTGAATATCAGTAAATTAAAAGATAGGCAGCTGGCATCATTTCGTAATCAAAATATTGGCTTTGTGTTTCAGTTTCATCACTTGCTCCCGGAATTTACTGCCCTGGAAAATGTTTGTATTCCAGCCTTTATCAATAAAATACCTAAAGCACAAGCCGAAGAAAAAGCCAAAGAAATTCTTGATTTTTTAAAACTGAGCCATCGGCTTGAGCATAAACCCAAGGAACTTTCGGGTGGTGAACAGCAACGGGTTGCTGTAGCAAGGGCTTTAATTAATGACCCCAAAGTAATTTTTGCCGATGAGCCTTCGGGAAATCTCGATACACAGAATAAAAAAGAGTTACACGAACTGTTTTTTTCCTTACGAAAAAAATATAATCCAGCCATTGTTATTGTTACTCACGATATTGAACTGGCAGATACTGCTGATCGTAAACTAACCATGAAAGACGGATTTTTTACCGGAAACTAATGGAATATAAGGTTTTAAAAGAATTTCTCGACGAAAAGGCCGATAAATATAATCATTCGGATTTTATTCATACCGACCCGATTCAGATTCCCCATCTTTTTACCGGTAACCCCGACCGGGAAATAGCCGGATTTTTTGCAGCTACCATTGCCTGGGGGCAGCGATCAACAATTATTAAAAATATGTATCAGCTGTTAAGCTTAATGGACAATGCCCCGTATGAGTTTGTGCAAAATTGTTCCGCTAATGATCTGCATCGGTTTAATTATTTCAAACACCGTACGTTTAATGGAGAAGATTGTGTTTTTTTTATCCAATCGTTGAAAAATATTTATTTGAAACATCATGGGTTAGGAGGTTTGTTTCAGCATCTTTATTTACAACATCAAAATATAGTTGATGTGTTAAGTCATTTTCGGCAAGTATTTTTTGAGATTTCTCATCCTGAGCGAACGCAAAAGCATGTGGCTAACGTGCTAAAAGGAGCATCAGCAAAAAGGCTGAACATGTATCTTCGGTGGTTTGTGCGTAAAGATAACTGCGGTGTTGATTTTGGATTGTGGGATAAAATACCTATGAATAGTCTATTTATCCCATTAGATGTACATACGGGCAATGTTGCCCGGAAATTGGGACTATTGAAAAGAAAACAAAACGACTGGAAAGCAGTAGATGAATTAACAGAGAAGCTAAGAAGGTTTGATCCGAATGATCCTATCAAATACGATTTTGCCTTGTTTGGGCTTGACGTTTTTGAAAAGTTCTAATATAATTATTTGTTATGGTTAATGATTATTTTAAGTTCAAACAATTTACTATCTATCAGGATAAATGTGCGATGAAAGTGGGTACCGATGGTGTTCTGATGGGTGCCTGGGTGAATGTGGAAAATGCAGATAGAATCCTTGATATTGGTACAGGTACCGGATTAATTGCTTTAATGATTGCACAGCGGTTGAATGCTGCAATTGATGCTGTTGAGATTGACTCAAATGCTTGTATGCAGGCTCAGGAAAATGTTAATCAATCGCTATGGAGTAAAAGAATTAAAATTATTCATCAATCTTTTCAGGATTTTGCAACAGAAACTAAAACAAAATATGATCTGATTGTTTCGAACCCACCCTATTTTCAGAACTCATTAACCGCTTCCCGGGAAAATAGAACTAAAGCAAGGCATAATACCGATCTACAGCTGGCCGATATTTTAATTGGAGCGTTGAATTGTTTGTCGGAATCGGGAACATTAAGTCTTATCCTACCTTATATTGAGGGTAGTTTGTTTATTGTTAAAGCTGCTGAGCAGGGATTATATTGTGTGCGTAAAACAAATGTTTTGCCCAAACCCGGACGTAAACCCAAAAGACTATTACTCGAATTTAAGAAAATAAAAAAGCCGTTTACCGAACAACAATTGATTGTTGAACTCAATAAACGGCACGAATATTCTGATGATTATAAAAATCTTACGAAAGATTTTTATCTTAAATTTTAAAGATCAATAGACTCCTCAATAAAATTGATTCCATACTCTTTCAACTCATTCAAAACCGGCTCGTAAACGTCTTTCATGATTGGAACAACTACTCCGCGACGCTCAATTACTCCTGTGAGTAATAATTTTGTGGCAATGGCTACTGGGATTCCAACGGTTATAGCCATAGCGGTATGTACCTGATCTTTGCCTCTTACCACCAGCGATGATTTGATTCGTTTGTTCTTTCCGTTTAACGTATAATCAAACTGGTGTTGCATGACAATCATGTCCTTGTCTTTTTCACCCAGTGCCCATTTTTCTTCTAATAGTTTTTGAAGAATTTGTGCCGGAGTGGCATTAGGCATATTTATTTTTTTGTCTTCGAAAA
>CAZWPU010000112.1:0-5458 GCA_964635605.1 uncultured Bacteroidales bacterium
CTGAAGAGCGACAAAAAGCCGAAGAAGCAGCTAAAGCACAAGCAGAAATTGAAAAACAGAAAAAAATTAAGCAGGAAATGGAAGAACGGAGAGCAAAAGCGATGGCTGCACAATTAGAACGAGAAAAAGAAAGTCAGAATGTTGCCGATAAACTCTCTGAATTAAAAAAAGAGTATCCTTTAGGTAAAACGGTTGAAGAGTTTGAGAAATATGGAATGAAAATCACGCGTACCATTATCGTAGAGGAAAAAATCATTAAAGTATATTTAAAAGTTAAACATCCTTGGGGCGAAACGTTCTATTTTAAAAACTCTCAATGTATTTCAAAACATCTTTATGATTTAGAAATTGGGAAGTTTTAAGCATACATAAAAAAATTAACTGATGCGAGATTATAAAAAATATTTTAATATACCGGCTACACCCGAAGAGATTTTTATTGCCTTAACAAATCCTTTTACTATTGAATTATGGTCTGGTTATAAAGCAATAATGGACGATAAAGAAGGAACAGACTTTACACTTTGGAATGGAGATATTTCAGGAAGAAATCTCGAAATAGAAAAAGAGAAAAAAATAGTTCAAGAATGGTATTTTGGCGAACAAGATAACCGTTCAATTGTAACCATAAAGATTCATAAAAAAAAGAAAGGCGCTCAAATAGAGCTTAATCATACGAATATCCCAGACGAAGTATATGATAATATTATTAAAGGCTGGGATGAATATTATTTTGGGGCATTAAAAACGTTTTTTGAAGAGGAGTAATATTACATTAACCTATAAAATCATCTGAATAATTACATGAAAAACTTCTTTAAAACATTAATAATATTACATTTTTTTTCATTTACATTATCACTATCAGCACAGGAAAAACAAGTTGGGATTGATGCGTTAATTTCAAAGCTTAACAACACTGAAGTTTACAAAGAAAGAGTCGATATTTATAAAGAAATTATGGATCATTCCATCCCGGATAATTATGAAAATGTTTATCCATATGCCCAGGAATTATTGAGTGACGCAGAAAATGCTAATGACGAAGCATCCATAGGTTTAGCAAATTTTTATTTAGGAAAATACTACTACAATAACGATAATTTTAAAATCGCTCTACAACACTTTACTGAAGCATTGAAAATATACGAACATCTGAACGAACAAAAGATGCTTGCCGATATTCATTATAATCTTGGATTAGCAAATCAATACCTTAACCATTACGATGATGCACTAGAAAACTATCAAAAATCAGCGGAGATATTTTTAGAATTAGGAAACAAAGAAAAGGTTGCTTATAATTATCAAGTTATTGGCACACTGTATAACGATATTAAAAAGTATTCTTTAGCATTATTTTATTACGAAAAAGCAATTGAAATTTATAAAGACAAAGGAAACCGTTCAAAAGTAGCTGCTATTTTACAGAATATCGGAGTGCTTCATTATAATTGGGGAAATTATACACAGTCGCTTAATTATTATAATCAATCCCTGTCTATTTACAATGATTTAAAAGATAAAAACGGCATAGGGACCTCTTATAGTAATATTGGGTTAATTTATGAGCAAAACGAAAATTATAGGAAGGCACTTGAATATTATCAAAAAGCACTCATTGTTTTTGAGGAGTTAGACTATAAACCTGCTTTAGTATATATATTTTACAATTTAGGTTCGGTTTATAAAAATCTGGGGAACAGAGCAAAATCTATCGATTATTTTAATAAAAGCTTATCGCTTGCCGAAAAACATTCATTACGTGATTATACTGCCTATAATTACAAGGCACTATCAAAAATTTACGAAGAAAATGGAGCATACTTCAATGCTTTAAAATATTATAAACAATATGATGATATTCAAAAATCTTTACTTAACGATGAAAAAATAAAAGAAATTGAGCAGATGGAAACTCAATTTCAGAATGAGCAACAAGCAAAAGAAATTGAGTTTTTAAAACTCGATCAGAAATTAAAAGATGCTGAATTGGCTCAAAAAGAAGCACAAAATAAGATGCTCATCTATACCTCTGCATTAATAATTTTAATTGCCGTTATGTTAATATTTTATAACCGTTCACAAAGGAAAATCGGAGTAAGACTGAAAAAAGAAATTGACCAACATAAAAAAACAGAAAAAAAATTAAATCATATTAAAAAAGAACTTGAAGATAGGGTAGTAGACCGGACAGCAAAGCTCGAACAAACCAATCAAAAACTGTTAGAAGAAATTAAGAGACATAAGCAAACCCTGGAAAATTTGCAAATTGCTAAGGAAAAAGCCGAAGAAGCTGACCAGCTTAAATCAAATTTTTTGGCTAATATGTCGCACGAAATTCGAACTCCATTGAATGCAATTCGAGGATTTTCTCAAATGTTGTCTATAGACCAATTACAAAAAAATAAACGATCTGAATATATCAAGCGAATTGAAACAGGCTGTGATACGCTCACTCACTTAATTGATGATATTATTGATTTTGCAAAAATTGAATCGGGAGAAATTAAAATTGAACGTAAAAAATTTAATCCACATCCCATTTTAGAATTTTTGTACGATCACTATACAAGCCAGCTGATAAAATTAAAAAAAGAAGATATTCGTTTCTTTTATGCAAATGAAAATATTGAAAATGATTTGATGATCTATTCCGATCCGGTAAGGTTAAAACAAATTTTATCTGTTTTAATTGATAATGCCATTAAATTTACCGAACAAGGAAGAATTGAATTTGGTTTTACCCATCCATCGGATAAAGAAATACAATTTTATGTTAAAGATACAGGTATTGGCTTAGACGATCAATACCAGGACATTATTTTTGAACGATTTAGACAAATTAATGAAGGTGCTACAAAAAAATATGACGGTGCAGGAATCGGACTCTCCATTGCTAAAAACCTTACGCAATTACTAAATGGTAAGATTTGGGTAGAATCTACATTAGGCAAAGGATCTACATTTTATGTTAAATTACCTTTTAAAAAGGTGAAAAAAGAGCAAAAAATGGATGAATCCGAACATTTTAACTGGAATACTAAAAAAATACTGGTAGCGGAGGATAAAAAAATTAATTTTGAAATAATCAAAGAAATGCTAAGTATTACCAATGTTCATCTTATTTGGGCAAAAAACGGACAAGAAGCGGTTGAAATGGTAAAATCAAACAATGATATTGATTTGATTCTAATGGATATTCAAATGCCGGTAATGGATGGATACCAAACCACCAGGCTAATTAAAGAGTATAATTCTGAAATTCAGGTTATAGCTCAAACAGCTTATGCATTGCCACAAGATAGTTATAAGTGCATTGATGCAGGATGCGACGATTATATAGCCAAACCAATTTCCATCGATTTGTTTTTAAATAAAATCAATCGGTTTTTGTCCTAAATATCCTAAGAAATAACTTTTTTAATATTTGTTAATTTGGTCAACAAATCTTCCAGATAATTTAAGTGCAACATGTTAGCTCCATCGGATTTTGCATTTTGAGGTTCAGGATGAGTTTCAATAAAAATGCCATCAACACCAACTGCAATTCCTGCTTTGGCAACCGTTTCAATTAGTTCTGGTTTGCCACCGGTTACTCCCGACGGCTGGTTGGGTTGTTGTAAACTATGCGTAATATCCAAAATTACAGGGCATCCAAATTGTTGCATTTCGGGGATTCCCCGGTAATCAATAATTAAATCCTGGTACCCAAACATCGTACCACGCTCAGTTAACATCACTTTCTTATTGCCGGATTCAACTACTTTGTCAACAGCAAACTTCATGGATGAAGGTGATAAAAACTGCCCTTTTTTAATATTAATAACCTTATTGGTTTTTGCTGCTGCAATTAACAAATCGGTTTGGCGGCAAAGAAATGCCGGGATTTGTAAAATATCCACATATTCTGCAGCCATTTCAGCTTCTTGGGCTGTATGAATATCGGTAACTACCGGAACCTTTAACTGTTCTCGAACTTTACCTAAAATTTTTAAAGCTTTTTCATCACCTATTCCGGTAAACGAGTCAAGTCTCGAACGATTTGCCTTTCGATACGAAGCTTTAAAAACATAAGGTATTTTTAGCGTATCGGTTATCTGAATAATTTTTTCGGCAATACGGAAAACCATTTCTTCACTTTCAACCACACAAGGGCCTGAAAGCAAAAAAAACTGATTTGTATCTGTAAATTTTATATAAGGAATTTGCTGAAGCATATGGTAAAGTTTTAATGTTAATTGTGTGTGTAAAATTAATAATTATATTTTCCTTTCCAGAGATTTTTTAATCGATTTAAGAGCTCTGCTTCTTTAGCATTTTTTTGAGGGGTATAAATAAGGGTACTTTTTAATTGATCAGGCAAAAAATCATCCTGAACAAAATTCCCTTCATAGCTATGTGCATATTTATAGTTTTTGCCATAGCCTAAATTTTTCATCAATTTGGTAGGTGCATTTCTGATATGCAGAGGCACAGATAAGTTTCCGGTTTTACGAACTAATTGCTGTGCATCGTTTATAGCCTGATAAGCCGAATTACTTTTGGCAGAGGTGGCAAGATAAATGGTTATTTCGGAGAGAATAATTCGCGATTCGGGCCATCCTATTTTATTTACTGCGTCAAACCCGTTGTTGGCTAATAATAGAGCATTTGGGTTTGCCAACCCAATATCTTCAGCAGCTAAAATTAACAAACGGCGAGCGATAAATTTGGGATCTTCACCCCCTTCAATCATTCGTGCTAACCAATAAACGGCAGCATTTGGGTCGCTTCCTCGTACCGATTTTATAAAAGCCGAAATAATATCGTAATGTTGTTCTCCATTTTTATCATAAGTAACAATATTTTCCTGTAAAATCTCTACTACTTTTTTATTATCAATAATGATTTTTTCATTATTTTGTTTTGCTTTTTCAGTATTGATAACTAATTCCAGGGTATTATAAAGCTTACGGGCATCACCCCCCGAAAATCGAAGTAATGATTCATATTCAGCGATTTCAATGGGAAGCTGTTTTAAATGGATATCTTCTTTTATAGCACGTTCAATCAGTGTTGTTAAATCTTTTTCTTCAAGCGATTTTAGTACATATACCTGGCACCGGGAAAGGAGAGGAGAGATTACTTCAAATGACGGATTTTCGGTAGTTGCTCCGATTAAAATTATTGTTCCCTGCTCTACAGCCGATAATAATGAATCCTGTTGTGATTTATTAAACCGATGAATCTCATCAATAAATAAAATGGGATTGGGAGCATCAAAAAATTGTTGTTTTTTTGCTTTCTCAATGGTTTCGCGAACATCTTTAACACCAGAATGGACTGCACTTAACGTAAAAAAAGGACGTTGTTGCTGGTTGGCAATAATTTGGGCTAATGTAGTTTTACCCACACCAGGAGGGCCCCATAAAATAAAAGAAGGAATATTTCCCGATTCAATAGCCTTTCGTAAAAT
>CAZWPU010000113.1:0-3754 GCA_964635605.1 uncultured Bacteroidales bacterium
AAAATAATAGTAGAAAAATCGTTATTTTTTTTTAAACATTAGTAACTTTATTAAATTTATAAAGTATAATGTGATATCTTTAAGCAATCGATTAAAGAACAATGTATTTTATTATTTATAAAATTTGTTTAGAAATAATATTTTTACTTATTTTACTATGCTAATCTTTAGTATAATTGAGGAAGACAAAAAATAACATGAAAAAACAAATATTTTTTTTTACTTTTTTAATGTTTACATCTGTGTTTTTAAAAGCCCAGCAAGACCCTCAATTTAGTCAGAATATGTTTACGCACCTTTTAACCAACCCTGGTTATGCTGGTAGTAATGATAATATTTCTGTATTTGCTTTAAATCGAACCCAATGGACAGGATTTGAAGGAAGCCCCATGGTTACCACCCTTAATATGGATGCTGCAATTAACCCATTTAGAGTTCCATTAGGTATTGGTTTATCTTTACAAAACGATGAATTAGGATTTAATAAGGATTTGCAATTAAATATATCAATTGCTTACAAACAACCACTAGGTGATGGGAATCTAGGGATTGGTGTAAAATGGGGGGTTGCTAATACAAGTATTAACACCGAAGGTTCTGAATGGATTACCCCTATTGATCCGGTAGAAGATGATATTGCAATTCCGGTTGACGGGAGTGAGGATATGAGTATGATGGATTTTGGTTTCGGATTATTTTATAAAACCGAGGATTTATATTTAGGTATTTCATCTACCCACATTAACCAGGCAGAATTTAGCCTTGATCAAAGCAAACCCCGATTAACCCGACATTATTATGTGACAGCGGGATATAACTTGCCTTTTAATAATCCTTTGTTTGAATTTAAACCCGGATTGATTGTTCAATCCGACGGAAAAAATTCTCAATTAGGGTTTCATGGATTAATTGAATACAATAAAAAGATATGGGGTGGCGTTTCTTTAAGAACAGATTATGCAATAACAGGAATCTTTGGTGTTGAATTATTTAAATGGGTTAAGGTTAGTTATTCTTATGATTTTGTTGTATCAGACATGATGGAGTATAATAATGGTTCGCATGAAATTATGATGGGGTTTAGTTTTGATGTTAAAAAAGATAAAACACCAGAAAGATATAAAAGTATTAGATTTTTATAGATGATAAAAAAATGAATTATTGTTATTTTGCAAAATAAATATTGGAAATATTATGAAAAAATTATTAGTTGTAGGCATTATTTTAGCATTATCTTATAGTTGTAGCAATTATAATGCTGGAGAATTAACCGGAGTTAAGAGCAGAAAAGGTTGGTTTGAATCACAGCCATACGGAATGGTTTTTGTTCCCATGGGAAGTTATACTATGGGTCCTAGCGATCAGGATGTAGCCTGGGCAATGAATTCTTTTACCAAAACAGTTTCTGTAGATGCATTCTGGATGGATGCAACCGAAATTACAAACAACGAATATCGACAATTTGTATATTATGTTCGAGATTCTATTATGAGACGTAAACTTGGTGAAGTGATAGAAGATTATCTTATTGCAGAAGATGATTTTGGTAATCCGATTGATCCTCCAATTATTAATTGGGATGTTGAAATTGATACCCGGGATGAAGAAGTATCTGAAATATTGAATGAATTGTATTTGGCCGAGCATGAAAGGTTTTATCGTAGGAAAGAAATTGATACCAGGAAACTAATGTTTGAGTATTACAGAGTTGATATGCAGCAAGCTGCAAAAAAATCGAATCGATACGATTTTAATACAAGACAGTATAATGGAACAGCGATTAATGCTCAAGGAGAAACGATAGATGTAGACGATCGTTCTGCATTTGTAATTCGTGATGTAATTAATGTATATCCCGATACACTATGTTGGATAAGCGACTTTACCTATTCATTTAACGAACCCTATACTAATATGTATTTCTGGCATCCTTCTTACGACAACTATCCTGTTGTTGGTGTTAACTGGAAACAAGCTAGAGCATTTTCTGTTTGGAGAACCCAATACTTGAATGATTATTTAAGAAGTTCTGGAGAAGGTTTTGTTCAGGATTTTAGATTACCTAATGAAGCAGAATGGGAATACGGTGCCAGAGGAAATCTTGATTTGTCAATGTATCCTTGGGGAGGTATGTATACCCGAAATAAACAGGGATGTTTTTTAGCTAACTTTAAACCTTTACGAGGTAACTATATTGATGATGGCGGATTGATAACTGTTTCTGTTGGTAGTTATGCACCAAATGAGTATGGACTGTTCGATATGTCAGGAAACGTTTCCGAATGGACATCAAATGCTTATGATGAATCTGCATACAGTTTTCAACACGATATGAATCCTGATTATCAATATGAAGCATTACCAGATGATCCACCTGCAATGAAACGAAAAATAGTTCGTGGTGGTTCCTGGAAAGATATAGGATATTATTTACAAAATGGAACCAGAACCTATGAATATCAGGATTCCGCAAAATCGTATGTTGGTTTCAGATGTGTAAGATCATATCTTGGAACAAATTAGCTAAAATAATAACTTAAAGTTTTGTATCATGATGAACCTAACTGAAATAGTCCAAAGCTCCGGATGGAGAAAATTTATGGCAAAGCTATATGGATGGGGTGCTTCATTAGTAATTTTAGGTGCATTGTTTAAATTAATGCACTGGACAGGAGCTGGAACAATGCTAACTCTAGGGATGTTAACAGAAGCCATAATATTCTTTTTCTCAGCATTTGAGCCTCAACACGAAGAGGTTGACTGGACCCTTGTATATCCTGAGTTAGCCGGAATAAGCGGAGAGGAGGAGTTTACTCCAAAGTCAAGAGCCGAAAGGGATCATGGAGCCGGTGGTGTTGGGTTAGGCAAACTAGATGAAATGCTAGAAAATGCTGAGATCACACCTGAGCTATTTGAGAAATTAGGTAAGGGATTAAAAAACCTGAATCAAACCACTCAGAATTTAACGAATGTTTCAGATGCTGCTCAAGCAACCAATCAATTTGTAGATAATTTACAAGCAGCTTCTGAATCCATAAATTCCATGACAGAAAGCTATGGACAATCTTCTGAGCAACTCACTGATTCAATAGGTAAATTGGTAGAATCTTATACAGGATCAGCTGATGTTATGAATGATGCCGGGAAAAATATGTCTGAACAATTTGCCCAATCAAGCCAAGGGTTTATAGACAATTATAAAAGCCTTGAAGAAAAAATACAAGCTAATATTGAATTAATAGCTTCTGGGAATCAGTCATATAATGAAAAATTAGAGATTTTGAATAAAAATTTATCTGCTTTAAATTCAGTGTATGAATTACAAATGCAGAATACAAGTGAACATGTGGAATCATCCAAGACCGTATTTAATGAAATGGATGTTCTTATGAATAACATTAAAGAATCGGTTGATGAAACCAAAGCGTATAAAGAAGAAATATCAAAATTAAATAGTAATTTAACTGCGTTGAATTCTATTTATGGTAATATGTTATCTGCCATGAATGTGGTCAAATAAAAAACAGTTAGTTAGATAAAATTATTATTATGGGTCACGGCAAAGAAACTCCCAGGCAGAAAATGATCGGAATGATGTATTTGGTGTTAACGGCCATGTTAGCGCTAAATGTTTCGGCTGAAGTGTTAGATGCTTTTACAGCTGTTGATGAGGGATTAAAGAAAACAACTCATAATTATGTAGAAAAAAATAAAGAGTTATATAAAGAGTTTGAAGAACAGTATGCCATTAACC
>CAZWPU010000113.1:3854-5439 GCA_964635605.1 uncultured Bacteroidales bacterium
GTTATTCAATCTATCGAAAGTAATCTGGATACATCTGATCCTCCAACCAATAGAGAGGGCGAAAGTAAATCCTGGGAGGTAAAACATTTTGGACAAATGCCATTGGCAGCAGTTATGCCGCTTTTAACAAAATTTCAAGTGGATATAAGGAACTCTGAAACTGAGATGGTAAGATATTTATTAAACCAGATTGTAGCAGGAGAAATCACATTTAATAAACTCGAAGCAACCGTTATTCCTAATACCAGTTATGTTTTACAAGGGAATAATTATATGGCTGATGTTTTCCTGGCTGCAGTTGATACCACACAGCCACCTATTGTTCTTATTGGAGATTATGATTCAACCCGTTTAGAAGATGGAACATGGCAATATAATATGGTTGGTGGTTATGATACCTTAGAAGTTGTTCAAGGGAAAGGAATATATCATGTAAAAGGACAGGCATTGGGTACGCACGAATGGGGCGGGTTAATAAAATTATTGGACCCCAGTGGAAATTATATCGTAAAATCTTTCCAGAAATCCTATCGGGTTGCAAAACCTAATCTTGTGGTATCTCCTACAAAAATGAATGTATTTTATGTTGGCGTAGATAATCCCGTAAGTGTATCAATTGCAGGAGTTCCTGGAAATAAAATTGTTCCATCAATTACAAATGGGAGAATCAGAAAGCGTTCTGATGGAGAGTATATTGTAAATCCAATGCGCCCAGGGAATAGTTTAGTTACCGTTCAGGCTGAAATTGATGGGGCTATGAAGAATATGGGTACAGCTCAGTTTAGGGTAAAACCTCTACCCGACCCCGTTGTTAAGGTTGCCGGAAAAAAAGGGGGTAAAATAGAAAAGAATGTTTTAGCTGCTCAAGCCGGAGTTTTTGCCGAAATGGAGAATTTTGATTTTGACCTAGAGTTTAAAATTATTGAATTTACTGTATCTACTACTGATCGTGGTGGATATTTTAAAGGAGAAAAGGCTAAGGGTACTAATTTCACTCAGGCTCAATATGATTTAATTAATAATTTACGCAGAAATTCTCGTGTAAATATTGAAGATGTAAAGGCGGTAGGCCCTGATGGATCTGTTAGAAACCTACCCCCAATAGTATTTGAAATTATTTAACATTAAAAGATAAAATTATGAAACGATTTTTTGTTGTTTTTCTTGTTGTCGGGCTTATTACTACTATTTTTAATGAACAACAAATATTTGCCCAGGAAGAAACTGTAAATGATGGGGTATATGTGAAAGAAAATATACCCGGTAAACGACCTGTTCCTTATCGGCAATTACGCGAAGCAGATATTATGTGGTCAAAGAAAATATGGCAGGTTATTGATTGTAGAGAAAAAATGAATCATCCTTTATATTTCCCATTAGAAGGTGAGGTTGATGATAGAAGAAGCTTAATGAACTTGTTCATGTATGGCATACGTAATGAAGGGTTGATTGTTTATAAAGATGATCAATTTCAGGAGATAATGACTTTGGATGAAGTACTTGAAAAGCTTGATGCTTTGCCCAAAACACGACAAGTGAGAAATCCCGAAACTGGAGAGTTGGAAGAGAGCGTTATTGCTGGATC
>CAZWPU010000114.1:0-5413 GCA_964635605.1 uncultured Bacteroidales bacterium
AGAATACCCGCAACAACTTTGGGATGCATAAAACTAAACATATATAATATCCCGGATTTTAATTTTTCCGGGATTTTTTAATGATGGAATCTGTTCGTTTAATTTTTAAGCAATTTAATCTAAAAGGAACTTTTAAAAGCGCTTGCCGTTATGGTTCTGGTCATATTAACGAAACTTTTTTAATTCATACAAAAGAAAAAGAACATCCAAACTATATTCTACAAAAGAACAATCCCAATGTTTTTGAAGATATTCCTAAAATGCTCCAAAATATTGCAGAGATAACTGATTATCTTCAAATTAAACAACCCAAAACCCAAAAGCTGCAATTATTTAAATCCCCCGAAGGGAATCATTTTGTTATCGACTGTAATTCACAATACTGGAGTGCTTATAATTTTATTGATGGTGTAAGCTATGATTTAGTAAAAAATGAAAAACAAGCAAAGGAAGGAGGGAAGGCTTGGGGCAATTTTCTTGCTCAATTAATTGATTTTCCTATCCATAAATTACACATAACGCTTCCGGGTTTTCATGATTTGCGGTTGCGTTTAACACAGTTTCATGAAGCTTTGCAAACAGGGATTCAACAAAGAGTAGATAATAATACTGCGCTTATTGCATTTATTCGAAGCCGTGAAAATAAAATGTTTGATTACCAACAAAGTTTATTTTGCTCAGAAATCCCTAAAAGAATAACGCATAATGATACTAAATTCAATAATATTTTATTTAATAATAAAGATCATTATTTATGTGTTATAGATTTAGGGACCATTATGCCCGGTTATATCCATTACGATTTTGGGGATGCCATACGTACCGTATGCAATACTTCACTCGAAGATGAAAAGAACTTACATAAAACAAATTTTAACCTGTCATTTTTTAACGTTTTTGCCAAAGGATACCAAATGCATGCAAAACCACATTTATTGGCTCAGGAGCTAAAATATTTGCCTTTTTCGCCATTATTTATGGCCTATCTCATTGGATTACGTTTTTTTACGGATTATTTGCAAAATGATAAATATTTTAAAACCCAGTATCCGGAACATAATTTACAGCGTGCAAAAGTTCAGTTCCAATTACTTTACGAAATGGAAAAAAATATAGAAACGATGAAAGGAATCATTCAGGATATCTTATGATTTAAATAATTTGATACAATTCGCACAATTTTTGCAGTTGTTATTAAAAAATGCGTATATTTATTAACCATTCGAAAATGCTAATATGAGACAAAAAAATTTTTATACGTTATTTTTGGTGATCACTATTTTTTTCGTTTCTGCTTTACCGGTAAAAAACACCTTTTCCGACAAATACGAAAAAGTGAGACAGCGAATGGTACGCGACCAGGTTGTGGCCAGAGGAATTAAGAACCAAAAGGTTATTCAGGCGATGCTTAATGTTCCACGCCATTTATTTGTCCCCACTAATTATGAACGAATGGCCTATGAAGACCGCCCTTTGCCTATTGGTGCAGGACAAACCATTTCACAGCCGTATATTGTTGCTTTAATGACAGAAACACTTGAGCTGAATAAAAATATGAAAGTCCTTGAAATTGGAACGGGTTCGGGTTATCAATCGGCTATTCTGGCAGAAATTGTCAACGAAGTGTATACCATAGAAATTATTGAATCATTAGGCAAAAAAGCTAAAAAATTATTATCCGGTTTAGGCTATGATAATGTTCACGTTAAAATTGGTGATGGTTACAAGGGATGGCCGGCAAAAGCTCCTTTTGATGCCATTATAGTAACTTGTGCTCCCACAGATATTCCACAACCACTCAAGAAACAACTCAAAGAAGGAGGTAGAATGATTATTCCCGTTGGAGGAAGCATTGTACAAGAATTAGCACTTTTAGAGAAAAAAGCCGGCACATTAAAAAAGAAAGTAGTAGCCCCTGTGCGATTTGTTCCTATGGTTCGTAAAGACGGGAAACAATATTGATTAGGCTTTTATTTTCTTTTAACTTTGCCTTTTATAAAAGTTATTGCTAATAATCTAAAAATTTTGTTGTGGTTTTACATAATAACAATACGAAAAGTTTTTGGTATCCGCTTGATAATGCAGCTAAAATTTATCCCGCCATCCAAACCGATGAGCTCACAAATGTTTACAGAATAGCTGTTGTGTTAAAAGAAAGAGTAAAGATTGCACATCTGATAAATATTATTCCAACATTAGAAAAAAGGTTTCCTTATTATAAAGTAACCTTAAAAAAAGGTTTTTTTTGGTATTATCTTGAGCAAACAAATACGCCCATTCAGCTTATCGTTGATAAAAGTATACCGTGTAGAACATTTAATCAAAAACGAAATGAACAGTTATTATTCCGGATTCTGGTTATTAAAAACAGGATAAGTATTGAATTTTCACACATTTTAACCGATGGAGGTGGCTCTTTTCGTTTTTTTCAATACCTGCTTTTACAGTATTTTCAGCAAGAGGGAATGGATGTTCGTGAGTCATTAAAAGAATTTACTATAAATCCAGAGATTCTTCAAAATGAGTTTGTTGATTCATATCAAAAATATTTTAAAAAAGAAGTACCTCCCAATTTTAAAAGACCAAAATCGTTTCATTTACCTTATCCGCTTAAACGAAAACCACGGTTTGATGTTTTAATGGCCATCATGCCAATAGATGAGATTAAAGAAGTAGCTAAAGAAAAAGAAGTTAATATAACGGGTTATTTAATTGCACTATACTTGTATATACTTCAGGATGTTCATAAAACTCTGCCAGAATATAGCAGGTATAAGAAAAATAAAATTCTAAGAATCCAGGTCCCTGTTAATTTACGAAAAATTTATCCCTCAAAAACCATGAGAAACTTTTCATTATTTGTAATGCCTGAAATTGATTTACGTTTGGGGCATTACACTTTTGATGAAATTATTAAAATTGTTTATCATAAGATACAGTTAGAAACAGACGAAAAACTCATCAATAAAATTATTGCACGAAATGTGGGAGGTGAGCGTAAAATTTTAGTTAAAGGAATACCTTTATTTATGAAAAGCTTGCTTTTAAATTACAAATACTATTCAATGGGGGCGAATCAATATAGTGGTGTTGTAACAAATATTGGTAAAGTAAATTTACCGAAAGTAATTGAAAAAAAAATTGATTATTTTACTTTAACACCACCACCACCCAACAGAAAACTTAAAATAAACTGTGGTATAATAGGTTTCAATAACAAACTTGTTTTAAGTTTTGGAAATATTACTATATCAAAAGAATTTGAAAAGAAATTTTTAAATTTTCTTGTACAGCAGGGAATAAATGTAAAATTATCAAAATACTAAACCAATGGACTATTGTAAAAATTGCGGTGTTGAGCTTGATGAAAATATGGAATACTGTCCTTTATGTGGACAAAAAACCAATGAAAAAACTCCATCCTCTGAAAAAATAATTTGCAAAAAGACAGAGAATACAAAAGTTTACCCACGGTTTGAACGTTTAACAAAAAAACAACGATTAAAATTTTTTTGGGAATTATCTGGTATTATCCTAGCGTCAGCAATCATTATCACATTTTTTATTGATTTTATCATCAATAAAAATATTACCTGGTCAAAATACAGCATTACCGTTTCTTTAGTGCTGCTTGTAAATACAACACTATTTACTTTTTTAAGGCAACGACAATTTTTTTTCCTTATTCTAAGTTTTCTTTCTACCTCGGTTTTACTAGTACTTTTTGATTTATATAGCCAAAATTCAGGTTGGGGAATACAACTTGGGATTCCCTTGCTTTTTTCTTTTTATGTTTGGATATCTTTAATAGCAATCATTACAAAATATAATAAACATCACGGATTAAATATTCTAGCCTATTATTTTCTAGCAACTGGATTTTTTACCATCTGTATCGATGGGATCCTTTCCTTTTATCAAACCAATGGTTTGCACTTACAGTGGAGCATTATTGTTATAGCTTGTTTAATACCCATATCAGCTATATTACTGTATATCCATTACCGATTAAAAAAAGAAATATATTTTAAACGATTTTTCCATATTTAAGTAAAACATAAACAATCATCCAGCATTATAATAAAAATGCAATAAATGTTTCAAGCGGTACTGAATTGAATTAGAAAGAATTTAATAGCGGGAGTACGATTTTTTCCCATGAATCATAATTTAATACGTAATAATAAAAGAAACTACCAATCCATCCATGGAAAATCCCTAATGCATATAAATTCCGATACCTGAGAAAAATTTGCGAATAATAAAGGGCTAAGATAAAAGTGATGATCATTAAAATAACGGAAGGAAAATGTACGGCAGAGAAAAGGACAGAAGTGATTAAAACATAAACCATTTCCGGTTTCCTTTTCGAGGAGGAGATATCTTTTAAATTCCCTAATATTAAACTCATCATCATAAATTGCTGTATTAAACCCCATATAGGATATAACAACAATACATACAAAAGATGTATATTAAATAGCGGATA
This sequence comes from uncultured Bacteroidales bacterium, assembly GCA_964635605.1. Lineage (GTDB taxonomy): Bacteria > Bacteroidota > Bacteroidia > Bacteroidales > UBA12077 > UBA12077. The sequence goes on from CAZWPU010000114.1 coordinate 4,490, forward strand.
TTGGTTAAAAATTGCATTTGCCGTAAAAAAACCGATAAGAATACCTGCAAATATACCAGCCATTTTAAAAGCTTTAAAAAAATGGACTCGGGTAAAACCCCAGTATTTAAGTATGTTTGTATTCCTTTTTTTACGATATATAATGTAAATACCCCAAAACAAAATACTTAAGGTGATAAATAAAAATTGAAGTTCTAAAACATTAACAAATAGGAACTTAAAAATTCCGGTAAAAACAACCGCTAAAATCTCAAACCATCGTATCTTATTGTTTTGATTCATGTATGGGATAGTTATAATATTTTAATTAAATGTACAGCTAATTAATTCTGTTGCAAAGTTTTTATATGGTGTTTTTTATTTTTATCAATACTATGGTATAAATAAAGGACCATACAATTTGTCCTAAAAACAGAAAAAAGTAACTGCTCTTTTGTTTTCCATAATATTTAGTATTCAGAAATACACCAATGGGTATGGATAATATTACAGGAGTTAAAATAACAATTCCAGGGAGCCCATATTTTTTCTTAAGGATGACTAACCTGCGATTTCGTTTGGTAAACGTTTTGTGGTGCTTTTTTTTACATCGCCATTTTTGGGGCCATAAAGCATCAAACATTTTAAGTAACCCTCTGGATAACAGGGTAAAAAATATGATTCCTAAAAGGCCGCCAATATTAGTATATAAAATGGTTTCGAAAAAAGACATTTTAAATGCATATACCGCTATAGGAAAAGTAGCAGCAAACTTCCAGGTAGCAGATAAGATAACAATCAGTTCTTTCATGATGAATAAAATTACTGAATTATAACAAATTTATTATTTTTTATTGATTTTAATTCACATCTTTGTATATATATAATTAGATATTTTAAGTATGGAGTTTAAAAAATTAGAATTAAACGAGGAATCAAACGGGT
>CAZWPU010000115.1:0-5384 GCA_964635605.1 uncultured Bacteroidales bacterium
TGAAAAAACATTATTTAAAAGTAACAGCCGCTTTATTAGCAGCATTAACCATTGGATTCACTTCTTGTGACGATGATGATCCAAATGAAGTTGATAAACAAAATCCAACGTTGGTTTCTGTATCCATAAATAATAATAATACAGAAGCTACAGTTTATTTTTCTGAAGGTATCTATAAAATGGATGATGCCACTGGCAATTTAGATGAAGAAAGTCTTGAGGTTTCTGTTTCCGGAGGTTCTTTAACATTAGAATCTTACACAGTAGATCACACTACAGGCAATAATACAGCTTTAGTAAACCTGACTTTGTCTGATACTGATAGTGATGGTTCCGAGTTGTTGAGCATATCAGTAACAGCATCAAGTGGATATGATGCAGATGGAAACGCTATAGAAGCAGGTTCTGTTAATGTTAACTTTAACTCCTTTACTGGTGCTATTGTTCCTGAAGAGTTAGCTTTAACTGCTTATGCTGAAAGTGGAACGCTTCCAACCGATCATGAAAGTATATTGTTAGCTCATTTTAATGACAACAACAATATTGCAACTTCTGAATTAGAAATTGATGCTGATAATATTGTTCCTGCATCCAGTGAAGCAGGTGATGGTGTAGCACCAACAGATGCATGGTTTGAAGATGTAAGTTATCAGGGTGCTTTTGAACCAGGAGGAAGTAATTGGGCTGAAGGTTGGAATTTAGTTTTTGGTTTTAACGGAACAAGCACCGCAACAAATGAAGTTGTGATTACTGATGATATTACTTCTGATGTTACATGGACAAAAGACAACATTTATGTTTTAGATGGCTTTATTTCGGTTACTTCTTCTGCAACCTTAACCATTGACCCAGGAACTATGATCCAAGGTCAATCCGGACAGGGTGAAAATGCCACCGCTTTAATTATTAGAAAAGATGGTAAAATTATGGCTGAAGGAACTGCTGCAGAACCCATTGTATTTACCGGTTATGGTGATGAATATGATGGATCCGGATATGGAACAGAAGTAAGAGGATTATGGGGTGGTTTAATTATGTTAGGTGAGGCACCAACTAATAACTCAATAGAAAAACGAATAGAAGGTGTACCTGAAGATGAAAATGCATATTATGGTGGAGATAATCCAGATCATAACTCTGGTATTCTTAAGTATGTTACAATACGTCATGGAGGTACTGATATTGGTGCAGGAAACGAAATTAACGGACTTTCCTTAGGAGGTGTTGGTGCTGGCACTACAATAGAATATGTTGCTGTTATTTCAAACGTTGACGATGGAGTTGAATTTTTTGGAGGAGTTCCAAACTTAAAGCATTGTCTTGTAGCTTATTGTGGTGATGATTCATACGATTATGACGAAGGTTTTAGTGGAAAAGGTCAATTCTGGGTAACCATTCAATCAGACGACACAGGTGATCGATTAGGAGAACATGATGGTGGAACAGGAAGCGATGAAGAATCAACTCCTTTTGCAAAACCTACAATTTATAATGCAACGTATATTGGTAACGGTGGTAAAGCAATTACATTTAGAGATAATGCCGGCGGTATATATGCGAATTCAATATTTGTAAATACATCAAAAGGTGTTGATATTGAATATCGTGACGATAAAAACAGCAGTTTTGATCAACTACTCGATGAAAACCTTGTACTTAAAAACAATATTTTTATAAATGTTGGATTCTAAATAAAATAAATGATTTAAAAAATAAGCTGATAGCATTGTGCTATCAGCTTATATATTTTTTAATGATAATTTGTTAAATAATAATAAAATGAATAATAAACTAATTGCTCTTATTTTGACACTAATGGTTGTTAATTTGCAGCTAATAGCTCAAAAAACAGGTACATTAAGAGGAAAAATAATTGACGAATCAACAGGCGAAACATTAATAGGTGTTAATGTAATTAAGAGTGGCACTTCTATTGGAACATCAACAGATTTTGATGGGAATTATAGCTTAACCTTACCAGAAGGAACTCACAATATTTCGGTATCATATATCTCATATGATACGAAAACGTTTGAAGATATTGAAATTATACCTGGTAAAGTTACCATATTAAATGCATCTCTGGGAGAAGCAACCTTAGACATTGCTGAAGTTGTGGTAACTGCCAGAGCAAGACAAACAACAGAAAGTGCATTACAGGTATTACAGAAAAAAGCACCAAAAGTAATCGACGGTATCTCTTTTGAACAAATTTCAAAACTGGGTGATAATAATGCTGCGCAGGCATTAAAAAGAGTTACAGGAGTATCTGTACAAGATGGGAAGTATGTTTATGTAAGAGGTCTGAGCGAAAGATATACAAAAACAACACTTAATGGAGCTGAGATTCCCGGTCTTGATCCAGAAAAAAATACGGTACAAATGGATATCTTTCCAAGCAATATCATCGAAAATATCTTAATTAATAAAACGTTTTCTCCTGATATGCCAGGGGAATCTACCGGGGGGCATGTTGACATCATAACCAAAGATTTTCCGGAGAAATTTACTTTTCAGTTTTCTACTTCTGTTGGTTACAATCCTCAGACTAACCTAAATAACAATTTTTTGTCTTATAATGGAAGCAATACAGATATATGGGGTTTTGATAATGGGAAAAGATCCATTCCAACTGTTGCACAAGAAGCTTTAAATTATATGGTAGAAAACGATTTGGGTGGAATAAATCCTGCAACTGGTTATTCGATTGATGAAATGAATAAAATATCTGATTCTTTTTCAAAAGAGATGGAGCCAATAAAAGAAAAATCATTGATTAACCATAGTCATAAACTGTCATTAGGAAACCAGACTAAAATTTTTGGTAAATCACTGGGATATAATTTTGCATTAAGTTATTCAAGAAAATATGAATATTATGATGACGGTATATATAACTCAATGCAGGAATCAGATATTCCTGATCCGCTTAAAAGCACCGAAGATATCAAAGGAACAGAAAAAGTGATGCTATCCGGATTGTTAAATTTAAACTATAAATTATCCAATAACCACAAAGTTGGCCTTCGTTTCTTAAAAAATCAAAGTGGCACACAAGCTGCAAGATACCGTGAAGGGACTTTTAATTATGAAGGGCCTGATGTTTTAACTCAAGACAGAACACTTGCATACCTTGAGAGAGCGCTTAACTCGTATCAATTACACGGAAAGCATGTACTTCCTAATTTTAATAATACCATTATTGAATGGTTAAGTTCATATACCGGAATGACTCAGGATGAACCGGATATGCGTTTTTTTGAAAATCTGATTGAAAAGTCTACTAATCAGGCTTATATCAAGACAAATGATGTGCCAACCAGATATTACAGAGAAATGGACGAATTAAATTTTTTCAATAAATTAGATATCGAAATTCCATTTAAGCTTTCAGAAAAACCGGGAAAAGTTAAATTCGGTGGAAACTATATATATAAAGAGAGAAATTTAGATGAAGTAAAATTTGATTTAAGAGCAGGAAATAGAAATATTCCTCCATTGGGAGCTGATTATTATTTAGAAAATAATATCATTTCAACAACTAATCCGATAGGTTATAGCTATGAGGTTGACCATAACAATGATTTAATAAATAGTTATTATGCAAATCAAAGTGTTATTGCAGCCTATATTATGGCAGATTTTTATCTGCTAAAAAAATTAAGAGTTGTTACAGGAGCCAGAATTGAAAAATCAGATATGTTTACTGAAAATAAGATAGACAAAAGCAATTCATCCTACGACTCAGGGGATATTGACGAGATTGATGTTTTGCCATCACTAAATCTCACCTATGCATTAAATGATGAAATGAACGTTAGAATGGGTTTGTCCAGGACACTAGCAAGGCCCCAGTTTAAAGAGATTGGAACAAATTACTACGATTTACAAACAAGTATATATACATATGGTAATAACGATCTGGAAAGGTCGTTGATTACAAATATTGATTTAAGATACGAGTATTTTTTTAATCGTGGCGAAAAATTTGCAATAAGTGGATTTTATAAGTTTTTTGAAAATCCGATAGAAAGTAAACTGGATCCAACAGCGAATAATATCGAAGCATTTTTCTTTAATTCTGATCAGGCATCCTTATATGGAACCGAAATAGAAATTGTTAAAGATCTTGATTTTATTCCTTTACTTAAGGATTTTTCAATAGGTGGAAATTTCTCTTTCATTAAATCCGTTGTAGAAATTCCTGAAGAAGAATTGGCTGCTATTCGTCTGGTTGATCCCGACAAAGAAAGCACTCGACCTATGATGGGGCAATCACCATACATAATAAATGCTTTTTTGAGTTACGCTAACGAAAAACATAAATTAAATGCTAATATTGGGTTTAATATCGCCGGAGAAAAGCTTATTTTAATTACAAAAGGAGCTACACCTTACATTTATGAGCAACCACAGCCTGATCTTAATTTTAACATAGATAAAGATTTTAGGAAGAATATTACTATTGGATTGAGTATTGATAATATTCTTGACTCTGATTACAATGCTGTTCACCATTTTGACTCAGGTGATAAATCATTTTTAAGATATAGTGTAGGTAGAACATTTTCTTTAGATATAAAATACCTAATTAAATAAGTTATGAAGTATTATATAATTATATTATTAAGTATAATAGTTCTCTCATGCAATCAAGAAAGCAAGCCAGCAAAAGAGAACTTATTATCTTACAATGAGCTACTTGATGCTGAGAAGTATAGGTCGTTACCTGAGGCGATTGAAGAAAAGAATAATGTATATAAATTATTATTGATTAATAAAGATTTAAAAGAAATTCCTTCGGGAATCACTAAATTAAGCAGTTTAAATTCTTTGGAATTATCCATGAATAAATTATCAAATCTTCCCAAACGATTTAAACGGTTACAAAATATACAGTCTCTTTACATCTCAAATAATCAATTTGAAAAAATACCTAAAGTAGTTTTTAAATTAAAAAACTTAAAACGATTGAATTTATCTGATAATCCTCTAAAAAATTTTAAGGGAGATTTTGATCAATTGGATAAACTTGAAGAATTAGCCTTAAGACGGAATGGTTTAACCAATATTGATCCGGTTTTTCAATTGAAAAACTTGAAAATTTTGGTTCTTTCTCAAAATAAGATTGAAAATCTTTCAAAGGATATTGGAAACCTAGAAAACCTTGAGGTTTTGGATCTTTCTAATAACCAGTTAAATCATTTGCCAGATGAAATTATAAATTTAAAAAAGCTAAAAAAGCTTGATTTAACAAGTAATAATTTTAATCAACAATATATTGATCAATTAAGAAAAAAATTACCTAACACCTCGATTCGTCACTAATTATATTAATGAGTGATTAGTGTAGTAAGGTTGCTGTACCTGGCAACCTTACTTTT
>CAZWPU010000116.1:0-3080 GCA_964635605.1 uncultured Bacteroidales bacterium
GCTAATCAAACGATTGGATCGAATTGAAGAAATGCTTTCTAAATAGTCAATAAAAAAACATCCTGACAAATTTTGTCAGGATGTTTTTGATTATTAAGCGGAATTATATGGTTGTTATGAAATTTTAATTTGTCGGGCAGGCTTTTCAATGGCCTCTTCCTTTTTAGGTAATACTAACTGTAATAACCCGTTTTTATATATAGCATTAATTTTCTCATTATCAATTTTATTCGATAATTTAAACGAGCGGGTAAATTTGTTGTAATTAAATTCATGATAAGTACATTTCTCTACAGTACTTTCATCTACATTTTTATCCAAAGAAATGGTTAACATTTTTTTATCCAGGTCAATTTTAAAATCTGATTTTTCAAATCCCGGAGCTGCTATTTCAATTCTGAAATCAAATTTTGATTCAATAATATTAGCTGGTGGTGTTGAGCAATCAGCAGTATTTCCCAATTTCTCTTCAATAAACATATCATTCATTAAATCAGAAAATGTTCTAAAATTGCTATCTCTGTTCACTTGAGATCCTGGTCTGTTCATTCTTACTAGTGTCATAGCTTTATAATTTTTAATTAGTTTAAATTAATATTAATATTTCTGATTTTAATTATTCAAATCATATGCCATTAAAAAAAATCATAATAATTACAATTAAAATTCTAAATTTAATGACATAATGACCTTTAAGATGAATTTTTAATGTCAATTTGACTTAAAAATACATTTCTTAAATAAAAAAAGGTTAGGAATGATTTGAATCTATTTGTATTTTTACATTCAATTAAAACGGTTAAAAATGAGAATTGATATTATTACTGCTATACCGGAATTATTAGAAAGTCCGTTAAATCATAGCATTATAAAAAGAGCCAAAGAAAAAAAAGCGGTTGAAATATATATCCTTAATTTACGGGATTATGCAACCAATAAATATAAAAGCATTGATGATTATGCATTTGGCGGTGATGCTGGAATGGTTATGATGATTGAACCTATAGACAAAGCAATAGCTGCATTAAAAGCAGAACGTAATTACGATGAGATTATTTACACCTCGCCCGACGGAGAAAAGTATACTCAGAAAGAAGCCAATAAGTTAGCAACATTTAATAATATTATCATTCTCTGCGGACATTATAAAGGGATCGATCAACGGGTTCGCGATCATTTAATCACCAAAGAGATTTCTATTGGTGATTATGTTTTAACCGGAGGCGAACTAGCTGCATCCATTATTGTCGATAGTGTGGTACGATTAATTCCGGGCGCAATTTCCGACGAAACCTCTGCCCTCACCGATTCTTTTCAGGACAACCTCCTGGCACCGCCGGTTTACACTCGTCCTGCGGATTATAAAGGATGGAAAGTTCCGGAGGTGCTATTATCGGGAAACTTCAAAAAAATTGATGAGTGGAAAGAAAAACAATCGTTGGAACGAACCAAAAATCTTCGTCCTGATTTATTGAATGAATAAATATCAAATCCACAAACAATCTATAAAATCGGTTAAAATATGAAGTAAAAGCCCGATGGCGATTAACCGTACTTTTGGAATCATTAATAAAATCATATAAATCAGGATGGCCGGATAACTGTGTAACAGATGAAAACCAATACTGCAACGATCTGGATCAAAAATTGGTGATGCCAGCAAATGATCCAGGTCGATTAGATTGGCTAATAAAATCAATAAACTGGCTTTCCAAAAATTTTTCCTAAAAAATATAAAGGCTATAACAAAGGGCAATAAAAAATGCATCCCGTAATGGATGATGAAACGAAGAATTTCCATATTCAATGTTACAATGATTAAATGATTCAATGATGCAATAATTCAATAACCAATAGTCAATAGTCAAACCCTCACGCACCCTTGCAGTTCTGTGGATTCATACGACTAAAAATACTGGAGTGCTTCGTTTTTTCAAATACATTACCTTTTACCTGCCGGATATCTTCGACCGTATAAAATGCATTAGGCCTGATATTATAAACAATTTTTAGGTATTTTTTCAAATTCCGGCGATGTATGGTTGAAAACAATAATTTTACCGAACCCTCACGTCCCACAGCATCCATTAAGGTAAATCCAAAGCCCGAATCCTTAATATTTTCTCCTAATTGAGGGTCATATTGTTTTATAATAATCCGGACCAAAACCACTCCAATTGAAATTTTATGTTCCAGGTATATGCCGAAAAAATTTCCCATAGCAAATCCACCAGCAAAGGCAAGGTAACAATAAATATTATCAAGATGTTGCATAATTTGGCTTATAGCTGCAAGCCAAATCAACGATTCAAAAAACCCAACAACGGGTGCCAGGTATCTGTATCCCTTTGCAGCATAAATCAATCTTAAAGTCCCAATGGTTTGATCCGTAATTCTTGCCAAGAAAATCAATAATGGCAAAACTACATAATTAAAAAACTGTGTATCGATTCCCGATAAAAGATCCATAATTAACAATAAATTTAATTTCTTAATTTAAAAGATACGCCCAGATTTACCCTAACCTGATACATTTCATAATCAATATTATCAAAATTGTTTATAAATATGCTTTTAAAACCAACATTTAAACGACCCCACAAATAAAATCTCGAATTAATATCATAACTATATCCAATCAATACTCCATAATCGTAATGATCCATAAATGAATTAAAATTATAAGTAACAGTTGCTTTCGGTCCAGGCAAAACGGCATTATCGGTATCCTCCTTATCGGATGAATATATTCCATCAATTCCTTTGGTGACAAACTGGTTTTCCAGTATGGAAGAATAATAGAAACCAAATAAAAACCTTCGTCCTTCTTTTAATTCATAAAATGCCAGCAATGGAAATTCAACAAACCGCAACTCCACGTCAGCTTCTGTATGTCCTGTAAAATATTGAGCTGTACCATCATCAAAATAAAAAGGCTGGCTAACTACATCAGCCGATGATGTAAAAGCAATTAAATGATAATTCACTTCAAAACCTAACTGCCATTTATTATTTAACTGATATTCAACACCTATCCCCAATGAAGGATACGGTTGTGGAGTCCCTCCTGCTCCATCGGG
>CAZWPU010000116.1:3180-5318 GCA_964635605.1 uncultured Bacteroidales bacterium
GTTAAAACATCGGGTGTAGTTGTTGTCTGCATTTCTGCCCTGGCAATCTCTATAATTTCATCTCCATCTCTGTTTTCTAAGATTGCATAAATTGAACATTGGTCTTCACCATCAATTTCATCAATGGTAAATCCGCCAAAAATATTTCCGGGATCTTGTAACGTTGCTTGAATATAGTTTTCTCCGGCCTGATATTTAAAATCAAATTGAATGGCCTCTGGCCGATGTTTAAATGGGATTCCAAAATCAGTGGCTTTTTTCGGATCGGTAGGATTTGCAATGGCACCAGAAATATCAAATTGTCCGGTAAACAATGTTCCCGCAGTGATAGGAACCTGGCTGGTTGTTTCTGTTTTTATTTGCACTAAGGTTTCTTCCCCATCATAAATGGGTTGAGTGCCATATTTTGTGAACATACTGGTAGCCATATTAGCAGTGGCCCAAAATGATCCGATGGAAGAGTTTCCAATTTCTTCGTACTCTTTTCCATTCATTCCAACATTAGTAAACCAATTTTCAAAATCAGCATTCTGAATTTGTTTATGGACAAGCGCAATATACCAGTCTTTTTGTGTTCCATCTTCGGCCTCAACAATGATGTGTTTTACTTCATCAGCAGATGAAAAAATAATTTCTCCATCAGCAAAAGAATTAGCTTTAGCTCCGGAGGATAACTTTATATCACTAGTAATATTTAAGGGAAAAGTTTGTTGAAAAAGGTTATTATCAAAAAAGATATAAATCTTATTTACATCAGCATTAATTTCAATATCGGAAACAACTAAGACATCATTCGATAAATTTGTTATTGTAAAATCAATGATATCGGCATTACTTGATTTTTCTTCATTACATGAAAAAAACAAACATGTAAAAACAATTAAGACAAGAATATTTCGCATGGTTTTAAAGGTTAGATTTCAAGGTAAAAATATACAATTATGAGAAATATAAAGAAAATTTTCTAAACTTCTAAAAAATATTTGTTAGCCCAAGCAGAATTAATTTATTTTTTGGTAAATATTTAATACCATTGATTTCCCTGCCAGAGGAATACTTCGCAGCGTTTTAAAATGATTGGGATTAACCAATTTTAATAATCCACCCCTTTTTAAATAAGTTTTAAAATGATTGTAATGTTGTTTTCCTGCAAAAAACTCAATCATACCGATAATATATTTTGCTGATATGGAGGTCTGGTTATCAATACGATAATCCATCACCACCAAATAACCGTTATTTTTTAATATCCTATAGGCTTCTTTTAAAATCGTTTTACGATCAGAAACACTTTTTTCGTGTAAAGCAAGCTGAATTAAGGCCATGTCAAAAGATTCATCCGGAAATTCAATAGAACGGGCATCTTGTTGATAACAATTAAAATGTTTAACGGCTCCAAGCATGGCAGGCGAGTTATCAATACCGGTTAATTTAATGTTTGTGTGCACCAGATATTTCAGTTGATTTCCTGTACCACAGCAAATATCGATTAACGATTCAGGCTTTAGTTGGTTGATTATTTTAGCTGTTTGTTTCCTGGTTTTATTTAAAAATGGATAAAGTATAAAATCATAAATACCGGATAAATAATAATTTGACATGTATGTTGATCTTTAATAACTTAATTATTGAACATAAATAAGAGTATGTTGTTCAACGAGTAAAATAAATTAAAAAATTTAAGCTATGAAAACAACAAAAATTATTTTTTTATCGATTTTGTTATCTGTGATATGGTCTGGAATTAAAGCACAGGAAGAGTGTAATGAAATGTTTTTTAGTAAAACTGTAACTGGTGATTTTGAATCAGTTACTGAAAAAGTGATTGCTGAATTTAAAAAAGTAGGCTTTGGAGTGATTACTGAAATTGATATGGACCAGGCGCTGAAAGAAAAACTGGATGACGTACAAATGAAACCATATAAAATACTGGGTGTTTGTAATCCCGGTTTTGCTTACAAATCACTTCAGGCAGAGTCAAATATTGGCGTATTTTTACCCTGTAAGGTAATTGTTAAACAATTGGACGAAAATAAAGTTGAAGTAGTTTCCTCTAATCCGGCTATGTTAATGAAAATGATGGAAAACGACGAGCTTGATAAGTTAGCAAAAGAAGTTGCGAAAAAAATGAAAACAGC
>CAZWPU010000117.1:0-5251 GCA_964635605.1 uncultured Bacteroidales bacterium
CTTTTTCATAATTTCTATTTTTTTACATTAAGAAACTTAACAAAATACCGGCACCTACAGCCGAGCCAATTACACCAGAAACATTTGGAGCCATAGCATGCATTAACAGGTGATTAGTCGGGTCAGCCTTTAATCCTTCGTGTTGTATTACCCTTGCACTATCAGGGACAGCAGAAACACCTGAAGCTCCTATCATTGGATTTATCTTATTATCACCTTTTAAGAAAACATTCATTAATTTAGCAAACAATAACCCTCCACAAGTTGCAATAATAAAGGATAATGCACCTAATCCAAAGATCATTAATGATTGAGGAGTTAAAAACACATCAGCCTGGGTAGATGCGCCAACTGTTAATCCTAATAAAATAGTAACAATATCAATTAATGAATTACTCGCAGTATCAGCTAAACGTCGGGTAACCGTTGATTCTTTTAATAAATTACCAAAGAATAACATTCCTAACAAAGGCAAAGAACTTGGTGATATATATGCAGTTAGCAACAATCCGACAATAGGGAACATTATTTTTTCAAATTTTGAAACCGAACGTGGGGGCTTCATTCTAATTTTGCGTTCCTTTTTAGAAATTAATAGTCGTATAAATGGTGGTTGTATTATAGGGACAAGCGCCATATAAGAGTAAGCGGCTATAGCAATAGGCCCAATAAGATGTGGCGCAAGTTTCGAGGATAAGAAAATTGCGGTTGGCCCGTCAGCACCACCAATAATTCCAATTGCTCCTGATTCTGCCGGGGTAAAACCTAACACTAATGCCCCCAGAAAAGTTAAGAAAATACCGATTTGAGCAGCAGCACCAAGAATCATCAATCGTGGATTTGAAATCAACGATGAAAAATCGGTCATTGCCCCTATACCAAGAAAAATAAGTGGAGGATAAATACCCTGGCGAACACCGAAGTAAAGGTAGTTCATCACACTTCCTTCTTCATAGATTCCTAACTGTAAGTTAAACCCCTCGGCCTGGAAAAAAGGAATATTTCCAATAATAATTCCAAAACCAATAGGAATAAGCAATAAGGGTTCATAATTATAACGAATGGCAAGAAAAATAAAAAAAATACCCACAACAATCATCAATAAGTGCCCGGGTGTAGCATTATAAACTCCTGTATATTCGTAAAAATTAAGCAATCCGGCGACAGCTCCAGAATGATTGTTAAATACCTCCCCATCAACGATCAATTGACCGTCAGTTAAACTGGCTTCTTTTGGCGATAATTCTTGATTATTAAACTCAAGGTAGATACAGTTATCAATAACATTCCATTCTCCTTTAAATTTTAGCTTAATAGAATCGAGAATAAACGTTTGATCTGTATTAAAGCTAATCGTTTTGTATCTTTCTATTGTTCTGTCATTATCGGCACTAATCTTATATCCATCGGATTTATTAACCCATTTACCCTTTGTAAGTATTTTATTAAAATCATCGGCATTTGCAGAAAAAATTCCTGAGAAAAACAAAACAAATGTCCCAATGACTAACCAAAACTTTTTCATATTATTTATCAATTATTTTACGCTGATTAAAAATTATTCCATTTCGGCTAAAACATCATTCTGAAGAACCACATCACCTTCCTTAACTTTGATACTGGTTATTTTTCCGTCTTTTTCCGATTGAATATTATTTTCCATCTTCATGGCTTCCATAATCATAATGGTTTCGCCTTTTTTCACTTCATCTCCTTCTTTTTTAAGGACTTTAAAAATATTTCCGGGTAAAGGAGCTTTCAGTGATGAAGCTCTGTTGCTCACCGATTTCTTAATTTTACTATCTTTACGATCAACGGGAACATTTGATCGTACAAGTTTAGGTGTTTTGGGCGTTTTTAACTCTTTTTGATGAACCTCAACTTCATATTGAGTACCATTAACTTCAACGATAGCGATATTATCTTCGTAGTCTTTTACTTCGACATCATAATCGTTACCACGAATTGTGAATTTAAATTTTTTCATTGTTTAATTTTTATTTTCTTGGCCAAACTCTTAATCCATAAATTTTTGAACTCCAGGGAGAATACGTTTTTTTTACCCGTTTAATCGTAATTACATTACTTTCTTCGTCGTGCAAATCACTAAAATAATAGTGCAAAGCCATAGCAATAGCAGCACTTGTATCTCCCGGAAGATGTAATTCTGAATCAGGAATATCTGTTTGTTTTGATTGTTCTCTTAGTTTTTTTCTGGTTTTATAATAAATTATTTTGGGTGTTTGTGTAAAAACAACAACCAGTAAGACCAAAGCAGCAAAAACAATTAACCAACCTACAATAGCAATAGTTGCTCCCTGTCCGGGGATGGCTGAAAAATCTATTCCTATATTTGCTAATATTGATATCATGAAAGAATCTTTTTATAATGGAATATTTGAATGTTTTTTGGACGGATTAACATCCTTTTTCGTTTGTAACATTTCTAAGGCACGAATAATTCTAAATCTTGAATTACGCGGTTCAATTACATCATCAATATAACCGAGATTTGCTGCCTGATAAGGATTAGCAAATTTTTCGCGATATTCGTTTTCTTTCTCATTAACAGTTTTTGCTTTTTCTTCAGGATCTTCAATCCCTGCAAGTTCTCGTCCATAAAGAACTTCAACAGCCCCTCGTGAACCCATTACAGCAATTTCTGCTGATGGCCATGCATAATTAATATCACCGCGTAGTTGTTTAGAACTCATAACATCATGGGCTCCACCGTACGATTTACGTAATGTAATGGTAATTTTGGGTACGGTAGCTTCACCGTAAGCAAACATTAATTTTGCACCATGAATAATAATTCCACCATATTCCTGGCTGCTACCGGGTAAAAATCCGGGAACATCTACTAATGTTAAAATCGGGATATTAAAAGCATCACAAAAACGAACAAAGCGTGCTGCTTTTCGAGAAGCATCAATATCTAAAACTCCTGCGAGGAAATTGGGCTGATTAGCAACTATTCCTACCGACATTCCATCGAATTTACCAAATCCTACAACCATGTTTTTTGCATAATGCCTGTGAATTTCTAAAAATTCACTGTTATCAACCAATGAATAAATAATATCTTTTACATCATAAGGTTGATTTGGATTTTCAGGAATAATTTCATTTAAAGCATCATCAAGCCGGTCGATTGGATCTTTACACTCAATAGTAGGAGGTTCTTCTAAATTATTCTGAGGTAAAAAGCTAAGCAACTTACGAATTAAAAGCAACCCTTCTTCTTCATCTTCAATTAAAAAGTGAGAAACTCCTGATTTGGAAGAATGTACATTAGCTCCTCCTAAATCTTCAATGGTAATATCTTCACCAGTAACCGTTTTAACAACTTTAGGACCTGTAACAAACATATAACTGGTATCTTCGGTCATCATAATAAAATCGGTTAATGCCGGAGAATAAACAGCACCACCTGCACATGGGCCGAAGATTGCTGATATTTGAGGAATAACGCCTGATGCCATAATGTTACGCTGAAAAATTTCAGCATATCCTGCAAGGCTATTAACACCTTCCTGAATACGTGCTCCACCACTATCATTAATTCCAATTACCGGAGCACCTACTTTCATGGCCATATCCATCACTTTGCAAATTTTCTTAGCAAATGTTTCGGATAATGAACCACCAAAAACAGTAAAATCCTGGGCATAAACATAAACAACACGGCCATCAATTGTTCCGTTTCCGGTAACTACACCATCACCTAAAATCTTTTTCTTTTCTAACCCAAAATCGGTACATCTATGGGTTACAAACATATCAAACTCTTCGAAACTACCTTCGTCGAGTAAAATCTCGATTCGTTCGCGAGCAGTTAATTTCCCTTTCTTGTGTTGTGATTCGATTTTTTTCTCACCACCACCAAGCTTGGCTTGTGCTCTTAAATCAATTAATTGTTTAATCTTATCTTGTTTATTCATTGGGCTGAAAGCAATTATTAATATGTATAATAAATTTATGATTTATTCTTATCCTCGCATAATTCGGTAAGTACTCCAAAGGTAGATTTGGGATGCAAAAATGCAATATCTAACCCTTCAGCACCTTTTCGTGGTTGTTGGTCGATAAGCCTTACCCCATTTTCTTCTGCTTTTTTTAGCTTTTCTTCAATGTTTTGTACAGCAAAAGCCATATGGTGAATTCCTTCGCCCTTTTTTTCGATATATTTACCGATTGGGCCTTCCGGGTCAGTCGACTCAAGTAACTCTATTTTGGTATCGCCAACCTTTAAAAAAGCAGTTTTAACTTTCTGGTCTTTAACCTCTTCAATGTTATAGCATGTAAGACCTAAAACTTGTTCGTAATACTTGATTGATTCATCAAGATTTTTTACAGCAATTCCAATGTGTTCTATATGTGAAGGTTTCATAAATAAAAATTTTTTTATGCAAAAATACCTTAATTCATTAAATATGACTAATATTTTTGAATCAAAATGCATACCTAAAACATTGTTTTTTAACATATAATTTAATTTAAAATAGTATTTTTAGTCAAAAAAAAAACAATGATCTACATTTCAACTTTTTACAATATAAAATTATCAACAACTCAAAATTATAGATATTTGGTGATTAATAAACTTGTTTTAATTTTGTAAACTTTGGAAAAATTACGATTATAGGAGCTATGTTAAAATGAAAAATTATTTATACCATGTTAAACTATTTATTCTTCGGGTTTTAATTATCATTGCTTTATTTAGTTTATCACGGATTATATTTTATTTATTCAACATCGATTATTTTGGGAGCCTCACAGTAAATGAATCTTTGAAAATATTTTTTTCGGGTCTTCGGTTCGATATTTCGGCTCTTTATTATTTTAACCTTCCGTTCATTATTCTTAGTTTAATCCCTGGAGATTTTAAACACAAAAAAACATATCAACAAATACTAAAAATTTTATTCCTTTTTGTTAATGCCTTACTCCTATCTACAAACTTTATTGATACTAAATTTTTTGATTTTGAACACAAACGATTAACCACCGACATTTTTAGTTCAGTTTGGCTAGGCGATGATTTTATTACCTTATTACCTGCATTTATGAAAGATTATTGGTATTTAATAATCCTTTGGATGGTATTTGTTTATTTGCTTTATCGGATATACCCTGATCCAAGAATAGATGACAAACATATTTCTGTAAAATTATCTAACCGGCAAATTATTTATCAATCCTTACTCTTTGTTTTGTTGATGGGTATTGGATTAATTGGTGGCAG
>CAZWPU010000118.1:0-5173 GCA_964635605.1 uncultured Bacteroidales bacterium
CCTCTTCATCTAAATCATATTTTTGCTTACGCAATTTTTCGGCATAATACCACCAATCCCAGGATTTAAGATCAACGTTTCCACCTTCATTATCGATAATTTTTTGCATCTCGGCACGCTCCTGCTTACTCACTTTTAATGCAGGTTCCCAAACCTGATTCAAGAAATCATAAACTTTTTCGGGTGTCTTGGCCATATTATCATCAATTACGTATCCGGCATAATTTTCCCAACCTAATAATTTGGCTTTTTGATCACGTAATTTTACCATTTCGGCAATCACCGGTTTATTATCATTTTCGTTGTCATTATCTCCACGGTTATAATAAGCTTTATAAATTTTTTCGCGCAATTCCCGTTTAGGTGAGTAGGTTAAAAAAGGTATCCAACTTGGTTTTTGCAAAGTAAACACCCATTTCCCTTCCATTCCTGCATTTTCAGCTTCTTCAGCTGCTGCTTCAATCACACCGTCGGGGAGTCCAACCAGATCGTCTTCATTATCAATAACTAATTTAAAAGCATTGGTCTCGGCTAGTAAATTCTCGCTAAATTCCAATGAAAGCATCGATAATTTTTCATTGATTTTTTTTAACTCATCTCGCTTTTCTTCAGAAAGTGCTGCACCGTTCCGTTCAAAATCTTCGTAGATTTTTTCTACCAGTCGCATTTGCTCCTGTTCTAGTTCCAAATCGCTACGCTTATCATAAACCGCTTTGATACGTTTAAACAAATCCTGATTCATGCTAACTTCATTTCTGAACTTAGACATCATCGGTGTGATCTCACGTGCTATTTTTTGCAAGGTAGAATTTGTATTAGCCGATAACATGCTGTAAAAAACACTGGCTCTTCGTAAAATATCACTCCCTTGATCATAAGCAACAACCGTATTCTCAAAAGTAGGTTCATCGGGATTGGTAATGATAGCCTCTATTTGGGCTTTAGCTTCAGTAATACCGGCTTCAAAAGCAGGTACATAGTGCGAAGTGTCTATTAATTCGAAAGGTGGCGTTTGGAAAGGAGTATCAAACTCAGTTAAAAAAGGATTTTCAGGCTCTTTCTGATTTGTACAACTCATAACCACCATACCCATCATTACTAATAAAATTGTTAGTTTTTTCATACATTATAACTTTTTAAGGTTTTAAAAATTTTATTTATGCCAATAAAAATATGAAATATGTATTTTTAATCATAATACAACATTGTATTTATTAACAAAAACTTAATGATAAGACCATTCAAAAGAAAGCGGGTTTAATGGGTTTAATATAAAAAAACATCCCGGTCTCCCGGGATGCAAACACTCTAATTTATTAACCTTGCTATTATATATGAAGTGGAATAATAGCCTTTTTTAATCGATACAAATATATGACAATTTTTTTACAAAAAGGTTTAAAAAATAATGAAATTTGTTAATTCACGTAAATATCTAATTTTGAAGTACGAAATATTAAAACTGTTAATTATAACAACTTAAGTCAATCAAACATTTAATATCAATATCCAATAACCCAAAGGATTCTTTGTTCTTCAATACATTTTTCGGTTATTTCAATAATTCCTTCGTTAAGTTTAATTAATTTTTGCAGATAATAATCCCATTTCTCTTCCCACTTAGGATCTTCTTTGGTTAATTCATCTATAAAGTCCTGTCCGAGAAAAATCTGATTGATATGTTTTTTTAAAGCTTTCGAACTATCCATTTTTTTAAGGGCTTCGAGCTTTGCAATAAGCTCATTTCGAAGAGGTACTATCTTTCGTGCATTGTACTTTGTTGCGCCAAAAAATTCATACAGTTTATTGGCATTTTCAAAACAGGTTGTAAAAATATTAAAAACTTCACTTTCAACATATTTCGATTCCGAATCTCCTTTAATATAGTTTTCGTTATCTCCTGTGGTATTCAGTTCTACAATATTTAAATAATCCGAGCTAAATAATTCAATTCTCATAATGCCAAAATAAAAAAGTTAATATCTAAACACTTTTCAACCTGATAAATTACTCCTTTCAGTCATGAAAAATTGCATAAAATTTATGAATATATCAGGTTAAAATTATCAATTAAATCGGAAACAACAAAAATTATTTTATCAATTTATAAAGTATAGTTTTTATCATCTTGTTATCTTTATCCTCTAATTTATTTATTATGACAGGAACATTAATCAACGCTGCGGCAATAATTGTTGGAAGTATAATAGGCATAGGACTTCATACAAAATTACCTGAACGAATCGTAAAAATTGTTTTTCAGGGAATTGGATTATTTACCCTGTTTATTGGATTTTATATGGGCATGAAAACCAACAATTTATTTTTGATGATTCTGAGCATTGTTACCGGAGGAATTATTGGCGAATGGATAAATATTGATAAGTACATCAATCGGTTTGGAGACAAAGTTAAATTAAAACTTAAATCGAAAAATTCAAAATTTACCGAAGGACTGATAACCGCCTTTTTGCTTTTTTGTATGGGTTCGGTAACCATTTTAGGTGCTATTGAAGAGGGTTTGGGTGGTGAACCCAATTTATTATTGGCCAAATCGGTGCTCGATGGTGTTTCTTCTATTGCATTAGCAGCAGCTATGGGTTTTGGGGTTGCTTTTTCTGTTATTCCGCTGCTTATTTATCAGGGAGGTTTAACATTACTGGCTGCTTATTTTGGTGATTACTTTGCCAGCCATATTATTGATGAACTAACTGCTGTAGGCGGGTTAATGCTTATCGGACTGGGCTTAAGCATCCTGGAAATTAAACAAATAAAAATCCTGAATATGCTTCCGGCATTAATCGTTATTGTTATCTTAGCTTATTTCTTTGCTTAATTTTATGCCAGTAGATTATCAACATATAAAAAAACATTTAAGTGAGCTTTTCGAAGATTATTTTGGTGCTGAACCAGAAAAAATAAAAGCCTTACCCCATTCAGGCTCAAACCGGAATTATTTTAGGTTAAGCACTCAAGAGTTCTCTGCTATTGGAGCATATCATGATAACTTAAAAGAGAATATCGCTTTTATCCATTTTACGGAACATTTCTTACAATACCGCATCAATGTTCCCAGTATTTATGCTCAGAATCTTAATCAAAATATTTATTTAATCCAAGATCTGGGGGATATTCAGCTGCTAAACTGGCTAACAGAGATAAGAGAAAAAAACTCTTTTCCCCAACAAGCGCATGAGATTTACAAAAAAGTAATTCAGGAATTAGTAAAAATCCAGATAGTAGCAGGTCGTACCTTTGATTACAGTTATTGCTATCCCTACCAGGAGTTTCATAAAGAATCTATCCTGTATGATTTACATTATTTTAAACATTATTTTGTGGATGCGCTTAAACTAAAATATCCTAACACTAAACTTCAAAATGATTTCGAGCATTTAAGTAATTTTTTACTTTCTGATATGGAACCTTATTTTATGTATCGCGACTTCCAGGCAAGGAATATTATGTTAGTCGAAAACGAACCGTATTTTATCGATTATCAGGGCGGAAGAAAAGGTGCTTTACAATATGACCTGGCCTCACTTCTGTTTCAGGCAAAAGCCAATATCCCAAACGAGGATAGAAATCAACTCGTGAATTATTATTTAAACGTTGCCCGGTTATTTTTACCTATCAACAAAGAGGAGTTTATGGAAAAATTTTATGCCTATGCGCTCATCCGGGTTTTACAAACATTAGGCGCTTACGGACTGCGAGGGATTATTGAAAAAAAACAGCATTTTATCGAAAGTATTCCCTATGCCATCAAAAATCTGAAATTTTTAATCCAAAAAAACAAAATCCTGAATCAACTTAATACTTTAAAAGATATTACTCATCAAATCATAAACACAACATTAAAAACCGATGAAAGATAAACTTGCGGTAACCATAAATAGCTTTTCCTATAAACGCTCAATCCCTGAAGATAAATCAGGAAACGGAGGAGGGTTTGTTTTCGATTGCCGGGCTGTTCATAACCCGGGAAGGTATGAAGAATATCAATCCTTGACCGGAAAAGACCAACAGGTAATCGACTTTTTTGAACAAAAAACCGAAATGCACCAATTTCTTGAGTATGTTTTTTCGCTGGTTGAAATGTCGGTAAAAAAATACCTGGAAAGAAATTTTACGCATCTAATGGTTAGCTTCGGGTGTACCGGAGGACAACACCGTTCGGTATACTGTGCCGAAAAGCTGGCTGATTTTTTACAAAAAAAATTTGACATTCATATACAAGTGCATCATATAGAGCAGGAAATAAACCAAAAAGATTCTTTATGAAAGCTATGATATTTGCTGCCGGTAAAGGTACCCGGTTAAAACCGCTGACGAATTCAATGCCTAAAGCCTTAGTCAAAATCAATGGGATTCCCATGCTCGAAAGAGTAATCCAAAAATTAATTCAATCTGGAGTAGATGAAATCATCATAAATGTTCACCATTTTGCCAATCAAATAATTGAATTTCTGAAAGAAAATGACCATTTTGGAATTCGAATCGAAATATCTCACGAAGAAGACAAACTGTTAGATACCGGAGGTGGATTAAAAAAAGCTTCGTGTTTTTTTAAGGATAACAAACCTTTTATCCTCCACAATGTGGATATTTTAAGTGATATAGATTTAGCAAAAATGCTCGAATATCATCAACAAACCAAAGCTCTTGCAACCCTGGCTGTACGAGAACGCAAATCGAGCAGGTATTTTTTATTCAACCACGACAATCAATTGTGTGGATGGCAAAATGTAAAGACCCGCGAAATTATAAACCATAATCCATCCAATACAATAAATAAATTTGCTTTTAGCGGAATCCATATCATCAATCCGGAAATTTTTGATTATTGGCCCGATAGCTCAAAATTTCCCATTGTAAAAACATACCTTGATTTATCTCAAAATCATCCAATAGTAGCTTTTCCACATAACCAGGATTATTGGTTTGATATAGGGAAACCAGATAATTTAAAAGAAGCAGAAGCTTTTTTTAATAATCCATAAATTACGCTTAAAATTTTTGCTTTTTGAACAATCCATATTTCAGTAATGTTCCAAAATTGGTTAAAATAATTATTTTTGCATATATAAAAAAAGCCCGTTATAAAACAAAGCCCTGAGCATGAGCGAATATCTGCCTTTATTAATTGGACTTTTATTTTTATCCGGAATTT
>CAZWPU010000119.1:0-5170 GCA_964635605.1 uncultured Bacteroidales bacterium
TGATGCGTTTCTATTATTTCCAGAAAGAAGGAGCATTTACTAAAGACTCTGAAACAGGAACCTACAAAGTAGATTTTGACAAAATGAAAGCTGCTATGAACGAGCTTACCGAAAAAATTCTTATCATTCAGGGTGATGGCGACTTTGAACAAGCAAAAGCCTGGGTAGAAGCCGATGGTAAAATCAAAGAAGATTTACAAAAAGATTTAGATAAGATTAATGAAGCCGGTATACCTAGAGACATTGTTTTTAAACAGGGAAAAGAAATGCTTGGATTATAATACCTTTTAAAAATACTTATTAAAAAAAAGGTTCAATTTTCTCGATTGAACCTTTTTTTATTTCATTGCAAATAATTACTATTGTATAAATGCATAATTAGTTGAGTTGAAAGAGTTCAGGACATATATTATATTTTCCCTTATTTTTTATTTGCCTTTACATTCCTTTGGGCAAAGCAACCGCATTGTGGACGATTCAAAAGATTCAACAACAAAAGTAATTATAAAAGACACTATTTTAACAAAACAAAAAATACAATCCGATCAGTTTTATGATACCCTAAAATTAAAAGCATCAAAAAACCGAATCACCAAAGCTGCATTAGATCTATTACTTGTTCAGGAACCAGACAAAGGACTTTATATTGGAGAAGAAAATATAAGAAAAGAACGTTATTTTAATTTGTATAAAGGCAAAACCATACGCAAAATTGAAATCATTAAGCTTGATGTTTTTGGCCCTGAATTATACGATAGCAGCACCACTCCTCTTTTAAACTGGATACAAAAAGCAGGAAACAATACACATGTAAAAACCCGGGATTTTATAATAAATAACAATTTACTTTTTTCGGAAGGAGATACTATAGATCCAACATTACTTATTGATAATGAAAGGCTTTTTCGAGCGCTCGATTATATTAAAGATGCAACAATACAAATTGCAGAAGTTCCCGGGAATAAGAATTTAGTCGATGTCCTGGTAGTAACAAAAGATGTATTTAGCGCTGGCTTTTATCTTGATTTATGGGATTACAGATCCGGGTCGCTTGAAATATACGAAAACAATCTCGTCGGAATTGGACACAAAATACAGGGTCGTTGGCTTATTGACACTTACGAATCGCCACCAATGGGTTATGCCTTTAATTACAAAATAAACAACATCGGAAATTCTTTCATAAAATCAGAAATACATTATTATAAAGCTTTCAGTACCGAAAAATTCGAGATAAAAGCCTTCAGACCTTTTTTCTCGTATAATACGAAATGGGCGGGACATATTAGCTTTTCACAAACATCGACCCTTAGAGATATTAAAAAAATTGATACTACATTAACCAATGTTCGTTTAAATTATGCAACTCAGGATATATGGCTTGCCAGATCATTTTTAGTAAAAACTCAAAATATTAAATATGCAAACCGAACACGATTGGTTATTGGAGCAAGATATATCAATAATAAATTTTATAAAGGGCCGGAAGTTAGTGAGCGCTTCAATTTTGATTATCACGACAACCAAATATTTATAGGAAGTATCGCTTTTTCGAGACAAAAATTTTATACTTCAAATTTAATTTATGCCTTTGGTAAAACTGAAGATATTCCGGTTGGCTTATTAACGCAAATAGATATAGGATTTGAAAAAGATGAATTTTTTAATCGTCCCTATGCTGGATTTATTTTCGCTAATGGACTTTACTATCCTAAAATTGGATATCTTAATTTTAAAACAGAGCTGGGTGGATTATACTATGATGATAAAATTGAACAGGGAGTCGTAAAAATTAATGCAAAAACCATTAGTAATATTCACTATTTGAAACATATAAAATGGAGAAATTTTTTCAATATAAATTATACCCGTGGGATAAATCGTTTTCCCGACGAAAAAATATATTTTAATGCAAACAATGATATTTGGGGTTTTAAAACGGATGAACTATATGGATTAAGAAGACTATCATTTAATTCAGAGCTTGTAGCATTTACCAATCTTTATCTGTACAATTTTAGATTTGTATTTTTTGGATTCGGTGATATTGGATTTATAGGACCCGAAAATCAATCGGTATTTAGAAACAATTTATATTCAGGAGTTGGCTTAGGTGTAAGAGTTAGAAATGAAAACCTGGTATTCAAAACATTCCAGATAAAATTTGCCTTTTATCCCTCGGTACCTTCAGATATAAATCCTTTTTATCTCCTGGTATCCGGAGAGTCTTATTTAAAACACACCTATTATACTCCACAAGCACCCACAACTATCGATTTTAAATAAATGCTGAAATTCTATCTAATTTTTTGAACAAACCTCTTTTACGCTTGTTTTTTGTTAACATAATTCAATTAATGTCGAACATAAAAACAAATCACTATGTCAGTATTAGTAGGGAAAAAAGCACCATTATTTAAAACCGACGCTGTAATTAATGGCAGTGAAATTGTAGAAAATTTTTCATTAGAAAAATATTTGGATAAAAAGTATGTCGTGTTTTTCTTTTACCCTGCAGACTTTACCTTTGTTTGCCCAACAGAAATACTCGCTTTCCAGGAAAGAATTGAGGAGTTCGAAGAACGCGATGTAGCTCTTGTAGGCTGCTCTGTTGATTCTGCTTTCTCGCACTGGAAATGGTTACAAACCCAGCAAAAAGAAGGTGGTATAAAAGGAGTGAAATACCCTTTAGTAGCCGACCTTTCAAAAACCATATCGGGAAATTATGATGTGCTTGCCGGCCATTACGATTTAAACGACGAGGGTGAAAGTTCATTTCATGGAATACCACAATCATACAGAGGCTTGTTTTTAATTGATAAAGAAGGAGTAGTACGACACCAGCTGGTTAATGATATGCCTCTTGGCAGAAGTGTTGACGAAACATTACGAATGATTGATGCACTTCAGTATTTCGAGGAAAATGGTGAAGTATGCCCTGCCAACTGGAAAAAAGGCGATAAAGCATTAATACCAACACAAAAAGGAATTTCTGATTACCTGAGCCTATAATTATTTTCCATATATTTTTTATAAAAGCGTCTGTGGCAAGGACGCTTTTTTTATTTTTGCTTTATGGTTGCAAAATTTCATAAACATATTAAAAATATACAATCGTTTAAACAGAAACTTATTCATTGGGGAAACCTCTTCGATCCTTTTGTGATTTTAGATAGTTGCGAATACAATCTAAATCAATCATCCGGGAAAACCTATCATGAATATGATTTCCTGGCAGCCGTAAAAGCAGAAAAATTTTACTGCCCATCAACAGGGAATAAATTTGAACAACTGAAGAACTTTGTTCAGAATAATAGAAAATGGATATTCGGTTATTTCTCGTATGATTTAAAGAATGAAATTGAGCTGCTGGAGTCAAACCACTTGGACTATATTCAATTTCCTGATGTCCAGTTTTTTATACCCGAGCTGGTGTTTACTTCAAAAAATAACGAGCTCTTTATATACGATAATAACCAACAATACACTACCGAAGCATTAAATCATATTGTACAGCAAATTGATGCTGTTGATTTACAATCGATGAACAAAATAAATCAACCTATTAAAATTTTATCCCGTTTTAATAAAGATAAATATCTTAAAACGGTCATTCAGCTTAAAAATCATATTCAACGAGGCGATATTTACGAGATCAATTTTTGTCAGGAATTTTACAGCAATTCATTCATTGATCCATTAAGCACCTGGTTAAAATTAAAAGAGGCCTCTCCCACTCCTTTTTCGTGTTTTTATAAAACCGGAAATCATTTTCTTCTTTCAGCCAGTCCGGAACGTTTTTTAAAAAAAACAGGAAATAAAATCATCTCGCAACCTATTAAAGGAACCATACGAAGAGGAAAATCTGAACAAGCAGATAACCTTTTGAAAGATAAACTTTTTAACGACCCCAAAGAGCGAGCCGAAAATGTAATGATTGTTGATTTGGTGCGAAATGATTTATCGCGCACAGCGAAAAAGGGGACGGTTAAAATAGAAGAATTATACGGACTTTACTCTTTTAAACAAGTACATCAAATGGTATCAACGGTTGTTTCAGAAGTTGAGGCAAATGTTTCAATTATTGATATCATTAAAAATGCATTCCCGATGGGTTCTATGACAGGTGCTCCTAAAGTTAGAGCCATGGAGTTAATTGAACAATACGAAAAAACAAAACGCGGGCTATATTCGGGTTCGGTTGGTTACATCACTCCAACTAAAGACTTTGATTTTAATGTAGTTATTCGAAGTATTTTATACAATCAATTAAAAAATTATGTATCTTTTACCGTTGGAGGAGCCATAACCAGCTTATCGGTTCCTGAAAATGAGTACGAAGAGTGTATGGTTAAAGCACAAGCCATGTTTCATGTTTTAAATAATCAGCCATGATGATTGATGATTTTCAAAAGTATATTACAGTCAATAATTTATGCCTAAAAAATGACAAGTTATTACTTGGCATTAGCGGTGGTATTGATTCTATTGTGATGATGCACCTTTTCAGAATGTCGGGATATAAAATGGCGCTGGCACATTGCAATTTTCAGTTACGCGGTGAAGAGTCAGACAATGATGAGGCTTTTGTTCAAGCGCTAGCCGAAAATTATCAACTCCCCATCCATACGACACGTTTCAATACCCAAGAGATTGCCTAAAAAGAAGGCATTTCGATACAAATGGCTGCCCGCGATTTACGCTACGAATGGTTCGACGAATTGAGGCAAAAACACTCCTACGACTATATTGCTATTGCCCACAATAAAAATGATTTAATTGAAACTTTTTTAATAAACCTGACTCGAGGAACAGGAATAAAAGGGCTTACAGGAATTAAAGAAAAATCAGGGACTATTATTCGCCCACTACTTTTTGCCTCGCGAAAAATGATTGATGGTTTTTGCCATGAAAATAACTTTGAGTATCGCGAAGATTCTTCCAATAAAACAACCAAATACAGCCGTAACCTTATCCGGCACGAAATTATTCCTACCTTCGAAACGATCAATCCATCTTTTATTGATACCATGACCGAAAATATCAACAAATTAAAAAATACGGAAAAAATCTATTTCCAAACCATACAAAAAACACAGGATGAAATTACGGATGAACAGGATAAAAAAATCTATTTTTCGATTGAAAAAATAAAAAAACTAGAACCTGT
>CAZWPU010000120.1:0-1740 GCA_964635605.1 uncultured Bacteroidales bacterium
AAAAAACATTTAAAGATACTATTTATAGTGCTAATATATTGTATTTTTAGAAAATGAAACGAATTGTAAATATTTTATTATATGGATCGATTGTAGCTTTATTGCTTTATGTTTACAACTTAGATTTTTTGATTTTTCGGGATTTAAGGATCAATTATAATTGGTTATTCATATCTTTTGTATTTTTATTCACAGGATTTGTTTTTGCTGCCATTAGCTGGAAAGTAGTGCTGAATCTCCACAATGTAAAAGTAAGTTTTAAAGAGGCAGCTTATTCGCAGGGAATTGTAGGATTTACAAAATATATCCCCGGAAGAGTATGGACAATTCTCGGCAGAGCTGCTATTTTGAAAAATGAAGATCGCAAACTAAAAAAACTTTCGTTCATTTCATTTAAAGAACAACTCATTTATTTATGTCTTGGTTTTTTAATAAGTATTTATCCGGTTTTAAAAACTGAGAAGATAAAAGAATATGCATGGATTATTATTGTATTAACAGGATTATTGTTTTTACTCCTTTTTTCAACACGTTTGCAAAGATTTTTAGAGAAAATATGGAACAGGGCTTTCAAAAGATCTTTAAATCTCCCTAAAATACAAGTAATAGAATTTGCTCATATTTCAGGAGTAATTGCAATCTGGTGGTTTTTATGGATTGCCGGTTTTTATTTTCTTTTGATTTCCATTACAGGATTTGTTCCATTTTACTATGCTTTTGCATTTCCTCTTAGTGTAGTTCTTGGATTAATTTCTATAATTTTCCCTGGAGGAATAGGTGTACGCGAAGGTGTAATTAGCTTGTTCTTAATATCGAATGGGATCAATGCAGATGTAGCCGTAACTATCTCCATTGTAGCAAGGGTATGGTTTTTGGCAGGTGAATTTTTTGCTTTTTTTCTGGCTTTATCTTTTAGAAAGAAAGTTTAATCCTTATATAGTCTTTTATTGTCCTGCATATCCATCCACATGGCAAAAAGCAAAGACTGAAATCCGCTGATAAATAAAAACACGAAAGCCATTACTGTAACAGGATTTGATTTTAATCCTTCAAAAACGTACCACAAGATTTTTATTCCATAAGGGATTGAAAGCAATAAAAGGAAAAAGGAAAAATGATAAAGTATAAAAAGTGGGTGAAAGCTTTTATACAAGTATCTTGTCCATATTCGTTTAAAAAATGATCTGAATAATAACCATGAAATAGGTCTTATTACTTTACGGATTCTCATGGTTGATTTTTCACCAATATCATAAACGGGTTTTATAGGTACTTCTTTTAAAGTACATCCGGCAATATTAAGTTTAATAATGCGATCATTTGGCATTCCATATCTTTTATAAAGATTGTATAATTTTATGGATGACAGGGCTTTATGTGATAAGGCGGTGAAGCCTGTTTGTGTGTCAGAAACTTCCCAGTAGCCGGAAGCAATTTTGGTGAGAATTGATAATATAGCATTTCCAAGAAATCGCTTTCGTGGAATAAGAAAAGGAGCACTGCTATGGGCAAAACGATTTCCTTTAGTCCAATCTGCTTCTTCATTTATAATTGGCAAACATAAATTTTTTAGTTCTGAAGGGTCCATTTGACCATCACCATCCATAGAGACAGTACAATCTATTAGATGGTCTTTTGCCCATTTATAACCAACAGATACTGCTGCTCCAACTCCGCTATTTTTCTTCAGGCTCATAACAACAAGTCTATTATTAGCGGAAGGATGAATAATTTCAAAAT
>CAZWPU010000120.1:1840-5019 GCA_964635605.1 uncultured Bacteroidales bacterium
AGCTTAAGGAATGTTTCCCAATATGCTTCTTTGTTCATCCACCAATAATGAATGGACTGATTGGTATATTGTTGAATTTGAAATATATTAAAAATAATAAGTGCAGATATAAAACCAAATGAAATGATTTTTAAATATTTTTTATAACTAAGTTTTGTAATAAATGCACCAAGTGGGATTGCCATAATAGCATATGAATCGATAAAAGCCCTAAGGCCAAATGAGCCTCCAAACCACCAGCACCACCACGATGCAAGAATGTATATATTTATAATTGAAAAAAGGAGAATAGGTACAAATAAACCTTTTTGAAGTTTAGGTAAAGTAAATATTCCAGCAAATGCAAAAAGCATTATTGGCGTATAAACAAACCAACCTTTTTTATAACTAATAAGAATATTTTTTATCTGTGGATTTGAAAAGAAAAATTTACCTCCAATTTCTCCATACGAGAAATAAAATATTTTACCCGAAACCCAATACCAGTATATAAATTGAGGGATCCATATTAAAATAAAAGCAGATGCCATGATTAGTAATAGCTTATATTCTTTTACGAACCACAGAACTCTGACTTTAAAATCTTTTATTGATGTAATATTCCATAGGAAAAATAAAACAAGCACTATAATATTTGTTGGCCTGATTAAGGTAATTAATCCACTAAGCATGCCTAACCAAAATATCTTTTTTATTCCGGGATTTTTATAAAACAGGATGGTTAAATAAAGGAAAATTGAGATAAGCGTAAAATTATATGCGTGCGGCATTGCGGCTTCATAAGTGTAATAATAAAACAGATTTGTTCCAATACCGATTGCTGTTACAACCAAAGCTACAACATCTTCCTTAAAAAAATCGCGCAGCGTTTTTTGAAGAAAAATTAATCCGATAATAACATAAAATAAGGAGCTAAAAACCAGGGCAAATCGGTATGGTAAAGAATATCCATCAGCTTGGTAATCTGAATTTAAACTGTAAATATGCGCTGCCCCAAAAAAAGGAGAATATAGAAATGACAATCCCATGGTTGTTACAATTGCATGTTTATGAGTTGGCGTTTCAACAGGCCATATCAGATCTCCAAATTTATCAATATTATCGCGTC
Organism: uncultured Bacteroidales bacterium; assembly: GCA_964635605.1. Classification (GTDB taxonomy): domain Bacteria; phylum Bacteroidota; class Bacteroidia; order Bacteroidales; family UBA12077; genus UBA12077. The sequence goes on from CAZWPU010000120.1 coordinate 2,949, forward strand.
TGAATTGTAGCGTCAGGTCCTTATAAATAAAAGTAGCTGGTAAATAAGCATAATATGATTTAATATCCCATTCAATTACACTATTTTCTTTTTGCCATTTATGATGACTGAAGTTTAAAAATATTGATCCAATTCCAATAATAAGGATACAAATAAGGGATATGTTTTTGGTAAGGATATTTTTAATCATTTTTTTCTTTTATAATATAGTTTGGCCTTTTTTTATTTTCCATAAATAGTTTTCCAAGATAGTTGCCTAAAATACCTATCATGATTAACTGAATACCACCAATAAATAAAACACTTATAATTGTTGATGTCCAGCCTGTAATTGCGTTATTTGTAAAAACCGAAATATAGATTGCATAAAGAATATAAAGAAATGCAATAAATGCAATGATAAAACCTAAGTATATTGATATTTTTAGCGGTTTAACACTAAAGGAGGTAATTCCATCGGAAGCGAAATGAAGCATTTTTGAAAAGCTATATTTTGTTTTCCCTGAAAATCTTTGTGATTCTATGTATTCCAGCTGAATTTGTGAAAATCCAAGCCAGGGAATTAATCCTCGAAAAAAGAGATAGTTTTCATTAAATTTTTTTAACTCTTGTACAACTTTTTTATCTAACAACCTGAAATCTGAAGATCCATTTTCAATTTTTATCTCAGAAAAAAAGTTTAAGATTTTATAATATAATCTTGAAGTAAATCTTTTAAAGAAACTTAATGATTTTGTAGGCTTTCTTTTTGTTGATACAATTTTATATCCTTGTTGCCATAAATGAATCATTTCAGTAATTAGTTCAGGAGGGTGTTGCATATCGGCATCCATACTTATTACACAATCGCCTCTTGCAAAATCATAACCTGCTTTTAGTGCATTTTGATGGCCAAAATTACGTGTAAATGAAATGTATCTGATATCAATATATTGTGATCTAAGATTTTTTATGTTCTCAAGGGTTTTATCTGAACTTCCATCATCGATAAATATTATTTCCACGTTATAGCCATTTGTATTTTTTAATATTGCATCAAATAATGGCTTGATATTGTTTGCTTCGTTAAAAGAAGGGATAATAACTGATACTTTAAAATTATTTTTCATAACTTATTGTTGTTTGGTTCTGCAGTTAATATCATTAACCGTAAATCCCATTTTTAGTAGATTTTGAGGCTGAAGTATTTTTTTTAATTTTTCAGAATCCATCATTTGTAATTTTTCATTGGCTTGAAAAACATCTAATTCCGAATTTTTCATCTCTTTTGCCAGTTCGGCGGCTTTATGGTAGCCAATGTGAGGAATCAATGCGGTAGAAATGGCCGGACTTTTAAAAAGCCTTTCTTCGGCTTTTTGATTATCAACCGTCAATCCATTAAAAAAGTTTTCTTTCAATGTTTTATTGGCTGCAATTAATAGGTTGATACTTTCGAGTATGGCATGGCCAATCACCGGAAGATAAGGATTTAATTCGAGGCAACCCTGTGCGCTTAACGATGACACCAGGCTATCGTTAGCATAAATTTTATGGGACGAGCTAATCACAAATTCAGGAATTACCGGATTTACTTTGCCGGGCATAATAGAACTACCAACCTGTTTATGAGGAATACTAACTTCATTACTTCCTGCCAAATCGGATGATAGCAAGCGGATATCAGAAACCATTTTTTCCAGGTTTATGGCATGAGATTTTAAAATCGCATGTACCTCAACCAATGTGTCTAAATTACTGGTTGCATCAGGCATGTTCTCGCTTCGGGTAATGGGGAGGTTGGTGAGTTTTTGCAGGGTAGAGGTCGCTTCCATAATGAAAAAACGCGGAACGGCCATCCCGGTTCCTATAGCACTTCCACCAAGGTTTACCACTTTTATTCGCTCAAAGCATTTTGATACACGCCACCAGTCACGCGATAAAGCTTCGTTATACGAGCTAAAAAGCATGGCATAGGAGGAGGGCACCGCTTCCTGCATTTGGGTGTACCCAATGCGTAGTTGATTTCGACTGTTATCCTCCAGCTTTTCAATATCCGATCGCAGGTCGTTTATTTTTTCTTCCAGCTCAACCA
>CAZWPU010000121.1:0-5018 GCA_964635605.1 uncultured Bacteroidales bacterium
AAAAAAATAGTCCTGCCATTTTAGATCGTTGGAAATTAGAGATTAAACCTTTTATAGAGAAAAGTAAAACACTCTGTATTGCCGTTTATAATTTTGAAGGAAAGTTGATTTATTCAAATTGTGCATTTCAGCAGTTAATTGTAGGCGATGAAAAAGAAATTTTATTAAATCCTACGTTTTAGAAATTAGTAGCAGCAAAAAAGGATGATAAGCATATTGTTTTTGATGGTTTTTTAACTATTGGCAGTATAGCTGAAAACCAGTCCATTAAATCGATGGTTTATAAAAAAAATGATGAATTACTGATTATAGGAGAAGTAGAAATTGAAGAGCGCAAAAAGCTTAATAATACCATGATTGAGCTTAACAGGGAAGTAAACAACCTCCAGCGACAGTTGATAAAAGAGAAAAATCAACTCGCCGAAATGAATAAAAAGTTAAGTCTTTTAAATGAAGAAAAAAACAGGATATTGGGTATAGCAGCACACGACTTACGCAACCCGATGGGTAACATTTTAGGCTTTGCTCAATTGTTATCCCAGCGGGTTAATAAAATTTCAGCCGATGATATGAATAAATTTCTGTCGGTAATTATTAATTCAAGCAATTTCTCTTTGAATTTTTTAAATGATCTGTTAGATATTTCCAAAATAGAGTCGGGAAAAGTACAATTAAACTATACTAAAATCAATTATAGAACAGAATGAGGTTGTTGCCAGGCAAAAAGATATAACCATTTCGTTTCAGCAGAAAACCAATGATTTTATCGCAAGAATAGATGTGCAGAAAATTGAACAGGTTCTGAATAATTTGTTAAGCAATTCAATTAAATACTCAGAAGCCGGAACGAATGTTATGTTACGGTTGAGTGTAAGTGGAGGTTTCTTTAAAACCGAAATTATTGATCAGGGACAGGGAATCTCTGAAGAAGATATTTCAAAAATATTTAATCCGTTTCAAACAACAGCTGTGAAATCTACAGCCGGAGAGAAAAGTACAGGTCTTGGCCTTGTAATCACTAAAAAAATTATTACTGAACATGGCGGTAAAATATTTGTAGAAAGTGAGCAGGGTAAAGGCTCTAACTTTTATTTTTTACTTCCGTTGTAGGTGAAAATTGAATTTGGCTTTATTTATTTGAGACGTATAAGTTTGGTTTAGAAAATTCCTTAACCTGTTTCTGAAATTCATTTCTAAAGATGACACTAAATACTGAACCTTTTTCTTTTTCACTTTTTACCTTTATTTCGGCACCATTTAACTTCAGTAGTTTTTTTGTTATCGATAATCCCAATCCAATTCCTTCATATTTTCTGGTATAACCTGTATCTTCTTGCGAATAGGGTATGAAAATATTTTCAAGGTAATCACTGGTCATTCCTATGCCGGTATCTTCCACATGAATAATAAAGTCATCTTTTTCATTGTGTGAATAGCTTATTTTAACATGCCCTTTCTCTGTATATTTAATTGCATTTTGAATAATATTTGAAAATGCATTTTCAACGGCATATTCATCAGCGATAATTTGGGTGTTTTCTGTGTTTTGCTCAATGATAATTTCGAGATTCTTCTTTTTTATTTCAACCCGATGTTCTTCTAAGATGTTTTTAATAATTTGTTTGAAATCAACCCTTAAAGGTTTTATCTCCATATCGCCTGCATTAAGCTTTGCGTAATCTAACATCATATCAACGGTACGTTCAAGACGGCTGGAGGCATCAAATATAATTTGGAAAAATTCATTACTCCTGTCATCGATATGTTCTTCAAACGTACTTTTCAGAATATTTGTAAAACCATTAATAGCATTTAAGGGAGTTCTTATTTCGTGTGATATGTTGCCAATAAAAATATCTTTAATTTTACTTGCTTTTTCGGCATCTTCTTTGGCATTTAATATTTGGGCTTCATATTCTTTAATTTGGGTAATATCCATCATCATTCCCGAAATTTCATCTTCGCTTAATGTTGCACTTAAAGTAACATTAAGCCTATTTCCTGTTTTGGTTTGTAATACCAGTTCATAGTTGGATAATTGATGATGTTTTTTTATTTCGTGAATAAATTGTTCTCTCAACTCTTTTGTGGGATACAAATCTTTAACATTTATTTGTTTTATTTCTTCGGGATTATCATATCCTAAAATCTTGCAAAAAGCTTTATTGATAAAAATTAATTCTCCGTCAACGTTAGTGGTATAAACACCTATCAATGAATTTTCAACCATATCTTTATATTTCTGTTCCGATTTTTGCAAGGCTATCTCAGCTAATTTTTGTTCGGTAATATCAGCAATAAAACCTTCGAGCCGTATTAACTGTTTTTTTGCATCGTAAACACCAACACCCTGTTCCCACACCCATTTCTCTTCATTGTTTTTTGTTTTAATACGATAAGTAATTCTAAATTGCCTGTTAACTTTCAGTGCCTGCTGTATTTCATCGAAAATCTTTTTCCTGTCTTCGGGTACGATAAGGTCGGCGTAAGCAAGATTTTTGTTGTTAATCAGGTCTTCAGGATTGTATCCGGTAACTTTCTGTATTCCTTTGCTTAAAAATGTCATAGTCCAGTTAGCATCATTTTTACAGCGGTATACAATTCCTTTTAAGTTGCCAATTAAGTTGGATAGTTGTTTTTCCTTTTCTTTAAGTTCTTCTTCAACTTTTTTTCTGGATGTAATATCAAGATGCGACCCGATAAGCTTTTCAACTTCTCCGTTTTTGTTTTTCTTAAGAATTGCATTGTCTGAAACCCAGATGTAATGCCCACTTTTATGTTTAAACCTAAAATCTTTATAAAAATGGTCAACTTCCTGATGTATAAATTGATTAATATTTTTGTTTAATTCATCGATATCATCCGGATGTACTCTTTTTTTCCACTCCTCGTAAGTGGTTGGTACTTCTTTATCTTTAAATCCAATTTGTCTTTTCCATTCTTTCGAGAAGAATACTTTATTCGTTTTAAGATCCCATTCCCAAAAACCAATCTTACTGGCATCAACAGAAAGTTGAAGTTTATTTTTAATTTCCGTTAAATTTTTTATTTCTTTTGATTTACGTCGATTAACAAGAATAAATTTTTTAATCGATTTAGCGGTTAAAAAATAGATTAAAACCGATGATAAAAACACAAAAATCCAACCTTTATAGGTTTGTATTTTGGAGAGGATTACCGGATCAGATTCAAAAGATAACAAAATCTTATCCGAAAATATAATCCATAAAAAACTAAGAGTAAAGTAAATTAAAGTAATTAACCCGGCAGATTTATTCATATAAAAATGAGTAGTTTGATCTATAATAAATTAAAGATAATAATTCTTTTTTTTATGTTTTAAACAATAGCTTTAGAATAAAGTTTAAATTTCGTTAATTGATTAGTTATAGGTGAAAAATATCATTATCTTTAATAAATATAATAATTTCTACGCAAAATTGAAACAACGGTTGCATGCTTTTCCGTTAAAATAATAGTAAATTTATTGAAATTATAACGACATCATTAAAAATGGAACAAACAAACCTTGAAAAATATACGCTACTTTATGTCGATGACAGTGAAGCTAACCTATATCTTTTTAAAGAAAATTTTCAGGATGAATATAATGTATTAACGGCATTATCGGGTGCAGAAGCTTTAGAAATTGTAAAAGAAAAACACCTCGATGTTATTATTTCTGATCAGGCGATGCCCAAAATGACTGGAGTGGAGTTTTTTGAGGAAGTCCTGAAAATTAATCCAGGACCCAACCGGATTCTTTTAACCGCTTATAGCGATATTAAAGCATTGGCTGATGCGGTTAATAAAACAAAAATTTATCAGTATGTTAATAAACCCTGGGATTATGAAAAGTTAAAAATCATCATTGATCATGCGATACATGAATATAAACTTAGGGAGAATAATATTGAACTTACCCAAAAGTTAAAAAAGCAAACCGAAGAGTTACAGGAGCTACTAAAATCTAAGATCGAGCTATTAAATCAGCTGGAAGAATCAAATGAAGCTCTTGAGGAAAGTGAAATCCGCTTAAATCGGATTATTGATCTATCTCCCATTCCTATTATTGTTGAAGATTTGGAGGGGAATATAAATATATTGAACCATCGGTTTGAGAAGGTTTATGGATATACGATAACAGACATTCCAACTACAGCAAAATGGTATCAATTAGTTTATCCCGATCCTGAATATCGAAAAAGACATAAACAAATCTGGGATAGCCAAATAAAATTAGCTTTTGAAAACAATACCGTAATGGACCCCATTGAATCCATTGTTCGATGTAAACAGGGAGTAAATAAAGTGGTTCAAATACAATCCTCGCCTATTGATAATAATATTGTAACCATGATTAATGATCTAACAAAGGTTAAAACCCTGGAAAAAGATATATCCTTTCGGATAAAAATGGAAGAAGAACTTCGAAGTGCAAAACAAAAAGCTGATGCTGCCAGTAAATCGAAAAGTGAATTTATTGCCAGCATGAGCCACGAAATTCGTACCCCTATGAACTCTATCTTAGGCTTTGCTGAAGTTTTAGAACAAGAACTCGATAATTCCGTGATGGTTGATTATGTGAGATCAATCCAATCCAGTGGCAAAACATTACTAAGCTTAATTAATGATATTCTTGATTTTTCGAAAATTGAAGCTGGGAAAACAGATATTAAATATGAACCGGTGCATATTCGAGGCTTAATCCAGGATATTGCTGAAATTTTTAAATTTAGTGCGAAAGAAAAAAAATTTGACCTAGTTACAGAGTTATATGATCATTTGCCTGATTACCTGATGCTTGATGAGTTACGCATAAAGCAAATATTACTAAATTTGGTGAGTAATGCCGTAAAATTTACCGAAAATGGATATGTAAAAATTAGTACAAGAGCAAATAATACCTCGGGTGGAAAAGTTGAATTGTCGATAATAGTTAAAGATACCGGCATTGGTATCGACTCCAAACAACAAGAAAAGGTTTTTAAAGTTTTTGAACAAATGGAAGGGCAGGA
>CAZWPU010000122.1:0-4993 GCA_964635605.1 uncultured Bacteroidales bacterium
AATAATTGCACCCTGATTAACGATAGTTATAATTCAGACCTACATTCGCTGAGTATCGCATTAAATTATCTGGGCCAGCAAAATCAGCATGCATCAAAAACCGTAATATTATCGGATATTTTACAAAGTGGTAAAGAGGAGAGAGCGTTATATCAGGAGGTTTCTAAATTATTGAAAAAATACCATGTAAATAGGCTTATTGGTATTGGAGAGGCTCTATCAAATCAGGGGGATTTATTTACCCTCGAGAAGAGTTTTTTTAAAACTACTTCGGATTTTCTACATCATCTTACCAAAAATGATTTTGCTGATGAAGCCATCCTGTTAAAGGGAGCAAGAGATTTTTATTTTGAAAAAATTTCTTCGGTACTTGAAGAAAAATCGCACCGTACGGTTTTAGAAATTAATTTGAATGCCATGGTGCATAATTTAAACTATTTCCGCTCGAAGCTTAATCCCGCAACAAAAATTATGGCTATGGTGAAAGCACTATCCTACGGCAGTGGTACTTTCGAAATTGCCAATGTTTTACAATACCAGCGGGTAGATTACCTGGGTGTTGCATTTGCCGACGAAGGGGTTGCTTTGCGTAAAGCTGGGATAAAAATACCAATTATTGTGATGAATCCCGAGCAAAATAGTTTTGATTTGATGATTGAGCATCAACTAGAGCCTGAAGTTTATGATTTTTTGGTACTTCATAAATTTGCTATAGCATTAAAAGATGCAGGAAAAAAGAATTATCCTGTTCATTTAAAACTAGACACCGGTATGCATCGGTTGGGTTTTGTAGAGGAAGAAATCAATCAACTTATTGATGCGTTAAAAGCAGCAAAATTTATCAAAGTCAAATCTATATTCTCTCACTTGGCCGCCAGCGACGAAAATATTCATGATTCTTTTACGATTAAGCAGGTTCAACTATTTGATGCAATGAGTGAAAAAATTAGGAAAGCCTTAAAATATCCTGTGATAAGGCATATTGCCAATTCAGCCGGAATAGAACGTTTCCCTGAGGCTCAGTTTGATATGGTACGGCTGGGCATAGGACTTTACGGAATCTCTGCAACAAACCAGGAACAATTGGCTACTGTTAGTACACTTAAAAGCACTGTAATTCAAACTAAACAGGTAAAAAAAGACGAAACTATTGGATATAGCCGTAAAGCAAGAGCTTTGGATGATATGACCATTGCCATTGTTCCGGTAGGTTATGCTGATGGGTTAAATCGGAAACTGGGAAACGGACGGGGCAAATTATTTATCAATGGTTTTCTTGTTCCTACTGTAGGAAACATCTGCATGGATATGTGTATGGTTGATATTACTGGATGTAACGTTCATGAAGGTGATGAAGTAATTATTTTCGGCAAAGAACAATCGGTCATTGATTTGGCTAATATGCTGGAAACCATTCCTTATGAAATATTTACCAGCGTTTCAACCAGGGTAAAAAGAGTCTATTTTCAAGAGTAATTAGAAGAATATAATGTAATGAGGAATTTGCCCGAGGTAAGGCCTTTATTGAAAATATATTTTACCATTTTTTCCACATTTTACTGTTTTTTGTGTTATTTAGAATGATACCTGTTGATATCTTCTTATTGTATTTATAAACAAGATGTTATATAAATAATTGTTGGCCTGTTGATCTACTTGAAGCTTGTAAAAAGGCCTTTTTACGGCTTTCAGGTTTTGAATCTCCCTAAAAATTGTGTTATTTTGGCGTCTTGAAAAAAACTCTTAGGAGTTACAAATGGACTATAAATACCTTAAAATATTTGCTTTTTTATCGATATTCTTTGTGGTGGGTGTAATAACAGCCAGCATAAGGCTTGATTTATTTGGAGCTATTGTAAAAAAAGAAGAGGTTGTTAATCAATCGGCCCGTGATAAGATTAATAAAATTTTTTACGATGAGAAAGCTGCAATCCTTGATTCGATAATACAACAAAAAACCGAAAGATTTCATTTTAACGGAAGTATCCTGGTAGGATATAAGGGAAACTGTATTTACAATCAATCCTTTGGTTATTCCGATATAAGAAAAAAAGAACTGTTATCAAAAGATGCCATTTTTCAGCTGGCTTCAGTTAGCAAACAATTTACAGCCATGGCGGTGATGATTCTTAAAGATAGAAATCAATTAAATTATGACGATTCGGTAACCAAATATATTCCCGATTTTCCTTATCCTGATATTACCCTACGGATGTTACTTAATCATACTTCTGGTTTGCCAAATTATATGTGGTTAGTAGAACATCACTGGAAAGGAGAAACACCTCCCAATAATGCTGATATAATGCAGATGATGGCTGAATATAAGCTATCCTTGTATTTTACTCCCGGCCGAAGATTTAATTATTCAAATACAGGATATGTTGTTCTGGCATCAATTGTTGAAAATGTTTCAGGGATAAAGTTTGCTGATTTCTTGGATCAAAATATTTTCCAGCCACTTAAAATGAAGAATTCATTTGTTTACAGCAGTTTAGATGAAAATTTTAAAGAAAATTTATTAACAGGTTTTTATTATCGCAATCGCAGATATCGAATGATTCCTTCGACTATTAACGACGGGGCTGTAGGTGATAAGGGTGTTTATTCTACAGCCGAAGATTTATACAAGTGGGATCAGTCGTTATATAAAAATACATTAGTTTCGGAACAGACCATGAATGAGGCCCTTACACCCTTTACATTACATGGAAAATATACCATACCTTATGGATTTGGATTCCGTATTCGTGAACGAAACGATAAAAAAGTAGTATATCACCATGGTCGTTGGAATGGTTTTAGAACTAGTTTCTTTCGATTTGTTGAAGATAAAAATACGATCATCGTATTAAATCATACATCCTCCTCTTTAAATAATTCAATTATACGTGATATTCAACATGTGCTTGATGATTCGATAAGTGCGGATTATACACATGATATGGTTACTACGGTATTGGATGAAGGGCTTGAACAAGCCTTTAAAAAATATTTTGATTTAAAACAAAGGAATAATTTTACACTTGATACAGTAAAAATAACCATTGCCAGCCAGATACTTACGGATTTGCATAACTATGAAAATGCAGAAAAATTACATCTGTTTAAAAAGATGTACACTAGTGGACAATTAGATAAAACTCATATTGTAGATAATCGTTTTAGAGAAGGATTATCTACGGGATGGACAAACGAAGGTGCTGAGAATAATATTACCCTAGCTCGCTAATTTTTTCTAAAGTCTTAAAATCTGATATTTTTATTTTTCTACCATCTAAGGCAATAATTTTTTCACTGGCAAAAGTTGAAAGTGTTCGTATTGCATTTGAGGTAGTCATGTTTGAAAGGTTCGCAATATCTTCGCGCGAAAGATATACTTTTATGGTTGCTCCGTCTTCTTCAAATCCATAGATGTCTTTAAGAAATAATAACGATTCAGCTAATCTTCCTCGGATATGTTTTTGAGTTAGAGTTACCGTTCGGTTGTTTGAAAAACCTAATTCGGAGGCTAATGAACGAATAATGTTAAACGATAAATCGGGATTTGAACGTAAAACTTTATAAAGCGTTTCTTTTTCGATGATGCAGATTACAATGTCTTCAATAGCTTCTGCCGATGCCAGGTAGTTTTGTTCAGCAAATAATGCCCTGTATCCAATGAATCCAATAGGTTTTGCCATCCGGACAATTTGTTCGCGTCCACCAACGCCTTCTTTAAAGATTTTAACTTTTCCTTTGGATAAACAGATTAGCCCATTAGGTTTATCGCCCTCTTTATATATAATATCCCCTTTTTTATAATAGGTACAAGTACTGTTCTTTTTTAGCTGCTCTTTTTCTTCTTTACTTAGTACGCTAAAAACTGACATCTGATTGTCAATAATATTGTGGCATTCGGCATTCATTAATTTGTTCATTATTTAACGTATATGTTACAAAACACACAAATGTATACATTTAGTCTAATATTATAAAATTTTTTCAACAAAATCGGTCGTTTTTGAGTAATATGCTTTATATATTATGATTAAAAAAAACAACCAGGGTTTAAAGAATGAATAAATTATTCATTGTTATAGTTGGCAACCAGAGGCATCCTACGTCCTGCACCAAAAGCCTTTGATGATATTCGTAAAATTGGAGGTGCCTGATAACGCTTATACTCATTGCTGTCAACCATTTTTATGATTTTTTCGACCATATTTTTTTCAAAATTGTTTTCTAAAATATTCTCTATCGGTTTTTGTAGCTCAATATACTCAAATAAAATTTTATCCAATACATCATAGTCAGGTAGGGAGTCGCTGTCTTTTTGTTTTGGACGTAGCTCAGCCGATGGTGGTTTAACAATGGTATTTTCGGGAATAATTTCTTTATCGCGGTTAATAAACCGAGCAAGTTTGTATACATCGGTTTTATAAACATCCCCCAGTAACGATAAGCCTCCATTCATATCTCCATAAAGGGTTCCATAACCTACGGCAGCTTCGCTTTTATTGGATGTGTTTAAAAGTATATTCCCAAATTTATTGGAAAGTGCCATTAAAAGAGTTCCACGCACCCTTGCCTGAATATTTTCTTCGGTAACATCCGATTTTAGTCCTTTAAAAATAGTTTCTAACGATTCATCAAACGTATCTACAATATGCTGGATGTTGATAATGTCATATTGTACACCCAGGTTTTCTGTCAATTGTATAGCATCAATGATTGAGTGCTCGGATGAGAATTTTGATGGAAGCAGAAGCACACGGATATTTTTTGCACCTAGTGCACGAACCGCAATAACCAGCGAAACAGCTGAGTCGATGCCTCCTGAAAGCCCTAATGTTGCTGTTTTGAAATTTAATTTATTGAAATAATCTTTTATTCCTAATACTAATGCATCATGGATTTTTGCGATAACATTCGGTTCTTCATTTGTTGAATGTTTATTCGTGCATTGTTCTATTTCTTCCAATTCATAAATCCTGAAATCTTCTTCAAACAG
>CAZWPU010000123.1:0-4971 GCA_964635605.1 uncultured Bacteroidales bacterium
AACTATTTCTATTAACAAGAAAATAAAAACGCTAATTTTACATCCAAAATTTTAAAAGTTTTGATCAATTTTTTAAAAATATCAGATCATTTAACGACCAAACAAAAAACGATTGTTGATAAAATAACCTCGAACGAAAGGCTTAACACTGAAGAAGGTTTAGAACTTTACAATTTTGATTTAGGCGTTTTAGGAATTTTGGCCGATTATATTAATCAGAAAAAGAATAATAACCGGGTATATTTTAATAAAAATATACATATCGAGCCAACTAATATCTGCATTTATGATTGCAAATTTTGCTCATACCACCGAAAAGTAAACCAGGAAGGGAGCTGGGAATATTCTATCGATGATATTTTAAAAAAAATAGAACCATACAAAAATTCTGATATTACTGAAGTACATATCGTGGGTGGTGTTCATCCCCATCGCGATTTGTATTATTATGGGGAAATGATTCAGAAAATAAAAAAAATTATTCCCACAATCCATATAAAAGCCTTTACTGCCGTTGAACTTGAATTTATGATCAAAAAAGCACATTTGGAGCTAGAAGAAGGGCTTAAACAATTAAAAAAATTTGGTTTGGATAGCATCCCAGGCGGTGGCGCAGAAATTTTTAACCCTGAAATTCGCAAACAAGTATGTCATGAAAAATCCACTGCTGAGCAATGGTTAAAAATCCACGAAATAGCACATCATCTTGGAATACCTTCCAATGCAACCATACTTTATGGCCATATTGAAAATTATGAGCATCGCATTGACCATTTAAATCAATTAAGACATTTACAAGATAAAACCAATGGTTTTAATACGTTCATTCCGTTAAAATATAAAAAAGCAAACAATCCACTATCCTCTATTGGAGAAATAAATACGCTCGAAGATTTGAAAAATTTTGCTGTATCCAGAATTTTTCTGGATAACTTCACTCACCTAAAAGCATATTGGCCAATGTTAGGAAAAGAAATCTCCCAAATAACCCTTTCGTTTGGTGTTGATGATATTGACGGGACCATTGACGACTCCACAAAAATTTACTCAATGGCGGGAGCCAAAGAACAAAAACCTACGATGACATTACAGGAAATTATAGAACTCATTAAACAAGCAGGTAAAAAACCGATTGAAAGAGACACAAACTATAAAATCTTGCGAGAATATAATTAGCATAAAATTTATTTTAGATTATGCATGCATAATTTTATATTTGCCTCAACGTTAATATTACTGTTATTTTAATAATCTGAAACGAATGACTTTATTACAATTTTTAAAAAGCAAATTTTTTTTAAAAAATTTACTTTATGCCATACTAATAGCAGCTGGGCTAATTTTTATAGTTTTCTTATCCTTACGGATATATACACATCATGGACAAAAAATTCCAGTACCCGATTTTAGAGGGCTTACAAAAAAAGAAGTATATAAAAAAGCAGAACAAAAAAAATTAAATATCGAATTTATCGACTCTGTTTATAATAACGATATGCCCAAAGGCACTGTGATTGAGCAAAATCCAGAACCTGATTTTAATGTAAAAAAAGGCAGACGAATATTTATTACCCTCAATGCTTTTAATCCTGAAAAAGTAAAAATGCCAAATGTAGTTGGTGTTTCGCATCGACAAGCAAAAGCTGTCTTAAAAAATGTAGGATTAGAAATCGGTAAATTAATTCATGTCCCTGATATTGCTGTTAACAATGTACTAAAGCAACGTTTTAATGGAAAAGAAATTGAACAGGGAGAATTGATTCCTAAAGGATCAAAAGTCGATTTAGTATTAGGAAAAGGATTAAGTAACGAAAAAACAACGATTCCTGATCTTCATGAGTACACACTAATGGAAGCAAAAGATCGTTTATTAAGAGCCGCATTAAATGTTGGAGCCATTATATACGACACCTCAGTTGTAGAAGCGGTTGATACTACTCAGGCTAAAGTATGGAGGCAATATCCAGTATACAAAGAAAACAAACAAATACGGCTAGGCTCAACAGTTGATCTTTGGCTAAGTGTAGATTCATTACGATTTGCTGAACCTGATACATTATTATTAGAAAACTAAACTTATTTATTGTTGTTAAAATTTTATAAATATATAATATCCAGCCTTCTATTATTGGCACCTCTTTTCCTTCATGCACAGGAAACTTTAGTACCATTGGAAATAAATCCAGTGATAAAAAACCATCTTAAACAAAAAAAAGATCCTGTACAAACAAAACATTCAAGGGGAATCCTCGAACTTCCTTTTATAGATGATTTTTCGAAACCAACCATATTTCCCGATCCATTATCGTGGATCGACAATTACGCTTTTGTTAATAAAACCTATGCAGTAAATCCGATTTCCATTGGTGTGGTTACCTTAGATGCGGTAAGCTACAACGGAAGTCTTTATCCCGATGCGGGGAATTTACAGTTTGCAGCGGATACATTAACATCACAAAAAATAAATTTAAATTACCCCGGTGATAAGAGCATTTTCCTTAGCTTTTATTATCAACCGGGAGGATTGGGTGATACACCCGAACCCAATGACACCCTCTTGCTTGAGTTTTACGATCCGGAAGATCAAACTTGGCACAAAGCCTGGCATACTTCTTTTAACGCCAAGGACTCCATGTTAATTGAATATTATAGCTATAATAACAGTGAAAAAATTCATTACGGTGATACACTCACCGATTTGAAAAAAGAATTCTTTCAGGTTATTCTTCCGGTACAAGAAGAAAAATTTTTACAAGAATCGTTTCAATTTAGGTTTAGAAACTATGCATCTTTTAGTACCAATAGCGACATTGAAAGCAAAACAAGCAATTCCGACCACTGGCATATTGATTTTATCCTATTAGATAAAGATAGGAACATCAATGATACCATTATAAATGATATTACTTTTATAAAACCCATGGAATCATTACTAAAAAATTATGAATCTATTCCATGGACTCATTTTACCCGGGCAAGTGCCTACGAAATGGAAGATTCAATCTCTATAACCTATAAAAATATTGGTGATCAGATTTGGAATATAAGCCGTGAATTTGAAATTGAAGATATAATGGGATTTACGGGAACAGAAGAATTTACAGGAGGTACCGGTGCAAATATTGACCCATTTACAACAGAAAAGTATAAAAGGTTTATCGATTATATTTTCCCATATACACCCGAAAACGATTCAGCCTTGTTCGAAATTCGTAGTTACATGATTACCGATACACTTGCTGCCCGAGAATCCTACCGATGGAACGATACGACTCTTTTCCATCAAAAATTTTTTAATTATTATGCTTTCGATGACGGATCTGCCGAAAATGGATATGGGCTTTATGGCGAAGGAAGTGAGCTGGCAATGGTAGCAATGCGATTCAATACCTATAAAAAAGATACGCTTAGAGGAATTCAAATATATTTTAATCAAACCTTAAACCAGGCCAACCAAAATTATTTTACACTAATGGTTTGGAACGAGAATAATAACCAACCGGGATCAGTTATTTACAGACAGAAAGATGTAAAACCCTTTGACCAGGACAGCTTAAATAAATTTACCAGTTTTATATTAGATACTACATTAATTTTAGAGAACTCGTTTTATATCGGATGGCAAAAAATAAGCACTACCGAAATGCTTAACGTTGGATTTGATGCAAACCGAATAAACAACGATAAATTATTTTATAATCTTTCCGGAGACTGGAAACAATCTCAATGGGAAGGGACATTAATGATTAGGCCCATGTTTGGACACGCATTAAATGTGGGCACATCCTCAAAACAAGCATATAATGTAAGATCCTTAAATTTTACGATTTACCCAAACCCAGCAAAAGATAAGTTACATCTAAAACTGCCCGATCCATATTCTAATTATAGATATACTATTTTCGATTCTCATGGCAGAATATATATTGACGATGGGTATGATGAAAATGCAATCAATATTTCTCAATTAAACCCCGGATTTTATTTTATCAGAGTTTCTTCAAAACACAAAAACGCTACCAAAAAATTCATCGTTATTCATTAACCAAAAAAGGATTATGAAAGAAGATATTGAAGAAAAAGAATTTAATGATAACGAAGAGCAGGAATTATACGAACATTTCAGGTTTGAAGCTGATCCCGGACAAAAACCGCTTAGGATAGATAAGTTCCTGGTAAACAAAATTGAGAATGCCTCAAGAAGCAAAATACAAAGCGCTGCCGAAGCTGAAAATATTTTAGTAAATAATCAAGCCGTAAAATCAAATTATAAAGTTAAACCTGGCGATATAATATCAATTGTTATGGCTTACCCGCCAAAAGAAATTGAACTTATTCCTGAAAATATTCCTTTACATATTGTTTACGAAGACGATCAGCTAATCATAGTCAACAAAAAACCGGGAATGGTTGTCCATCCTTCTTATGGGCACTATTCAGGGACATTAGTAAATGCATTAATGTACCATTTAAAAGATTTACCCCTGTTCAAAACAGGCGATTTACGGCCAGGACTGGTCCATCGTATTGACAAAAACACTTCCGGTTTGCTGGTAATTGCTAAAACTGAGCAGGCTATGAATAAGCTGGCAAAGCAATTTTTCGATAAAACAACAGAACGAAGGTATATAGCTATAGTCTGGGGTTCTTTTAAAGAGAAAGAGGGAACAATTAAAGGAAATATTGGTCGCAATATACGAAACCGGAAGGTTATGCAGGTATTCCCGGATGGTGAACAAGGCAAAGAAGCCATCACGCATTACAAAGTAATTGAAGAGTTAGGCTATGTTACACTTGTAGAGTGCAAACTCGAAACCGGTAGAACACACCAAATTCGTGTACATTTTAAACATATTGGGCATCCTTTATTTAATGATTTTGAATATGGAGGAGATAAAATTTTAAAAGGAACAACGTTTACAAAATACAAACAGTTTGTTCAAAATTGTTTTAAAATATTACCACGACAGG
>CAZWPU010000124.1:0-4956 GCA_964635605.1 uncultured Bacteroidales bacterium
CCATAAAATCGATAGTATTTTTGGATTTGTAGAACAATCTACATTATATAGCGGACGTCCTTTTCTACATCCACAACTCTCTGAAAAAGACATTCAATATTTAATTAGCCAAAACATCGGAGTACGTATCCCATTTACAAACCATTTTTTTACGGATAATGAATACATTGAAAATAAAAAAATTTTAGAAAAATATCATAAAAAAGGAAATTCATTAATTATTTCAAATGATAAACTTGCTCAACGAATAAAAAATGATTACCCAAAATATCATATCGAAGCCAGCATATTAAAAGAAATTGATACCCTTGAAAAAATAGATACTGCCTTAAACCTTTACGATACGATTGTTCTTCCCATGAACGTCAACCGAAATAAAAAACTGCTACAAAATATTAAACAAAAACACCGCATTACCCTTTTTGGCAATGCCGGATGTGCCCTAACCTGCCCTAACCGTATTTGTTACGAATATATCTCAAAACGAAATAAGTTTCTTGGGAAAAGCAAAGTTATTCCACGATACATTTATCATTATATCTACTTTTATTTAAACCAAAAATGGTGCATGCACAAAATAAAATCACGCAAATTACATGGCATAATTGATTTCGATCTGGACGAATTTTATGCCATGGGATTCAGGCGATTTAAAATGTTGCGTGAGCATAAAATGCGAAAGACCGGTTATTAAAATTGATAATTTAGTTAATCAATAAACCAGCATCAAAAGCTATATTGTCAAAATAACCCTTTATGGTAAAATCTCGTATAATATACTAAACCAAAATCTTAAATAGTATGTGAAAGGAATTATTAGAAGTGCTGGTTCCATTACTAATTGGGCCACCGGTTGTTATCATAACTATCCGATATTTTTTTAAAGGATCGATTTTATTCAGAATTACAGCATATTGGGTAATAACCTTATCTATTTTAGATGCTTTAGCCAATATGAGTAGCTCTTTCCCTGATATTATGCCGATGTATTTAGCCATTGGTGTAGGATTACCTATTTTCATTTATTTCTTTTACCGCACTGCTAAAGAGGTAAGAAAACCTTTTGACGAAGCAACTGCTGCCTTACAAAAACTAGCAGATGGAGAACTTAATATCGAGGTAAATAAAAAGTTAAAAAAACGAAACAATGAATTAGGAAGAATAACAAGAAGCATTCAAAAATTATCATCTAAATTAAAAGAAGTAATTCAGGGAATCTCTGATGCCTCAGTAGAAGTTGAATCTTCTGGTGAGCAACTCAATTCGAGTTCATTACAATTATCTAATTCAACCAATCAACAAGCCTCTTCACTAGAAGAAATTGTTTCAAGTATTCAGCAAAATGCAGATAACTCAAAACAAACAGAGCATATTGCACGAGAAACCAACAAAAGTTTAGAAGAAGGTACCAACTCAACCAATATTGCATTGGATTCGATGAAAGAAATTGCAGAAAAAATAACGATCATTAATGATATTGCTTTCCAAACAAACCTATTAGCCCTTAATGCAGCTGTAGAAGCTGCACGTGCAGGTGAGCATGGAAAAGGTTTTACTGTTGTGGCTGCCGAAGTGAAAAAATTAGCAGAACGTAGCCGCAATGCAGCAAACGAAATTATGGAAGTAATCCATAAAGGGTCTGATATTTCTGAAAAAACCAGAGAAATGATGAATAAAAATCTTCCTGAAATGCAAAAAAACATCCCGGCTAATAAAGGAAATTACAGCATCCAGCCTGAAACAAAAATCCGGTTCAGAACAGGTAAACGAATCGGTTCAGCAGTTAAATAATATTACACAGGAGAATGCTTCATCGGCAGAAGAGGTTGCTTCGAGTGCCGAGGAACTGACCGCAAAATCAAAAGCACTAAATGACTTAATCTCATTTTTTAAACTAGAAAATTAAAAAATGTAATTAAAAAAATTGGTTTTAATTTGCCTGACTGATTTATGGTCAGGCAAATTAGTATTAGGACAGGATTTTTTTCAAAATCTTGATAATCTTTGTGCAACCTTTTCTCTATAATTTCTGCCTATCGTAAACTTTTGATGATTGATTTCTACATAAGCAGAGGTAAAAACATCCACCCTGGTAAGGTTAACAATGTATGAACGATGAATACGAATAAAATTCTTTGCAGGCAATTGTTCTTCAACCTTAGTTAAACTGTCATAACAAATAATAGATACATCAGGCATATGTATTTTTATGTAGTTATCTAAACTTTCGATATAAAGAATATCAGTAAATTTAATTTTATAATTTTTTTTGTCTGCTTTAAAAATAATGAAATCTTTATTACTAATCTCTTCCGTTTGGGTATTTGATGATTTTGTATGGATAGCTAAAAATTTATTCATCGCCTTAACAAAACGTTCGAAAGAAATAGGTTTTACCAGATAATCGATAGCATTAAGGTCAAAGGCATCAACAGCAAAGTTACGGTAGGCTGTAGTAAAAATCACATTAAAAGAATTTGGCAATGATTTTAACAATTCAATGCCCGATATACCTGGCATATTAATATCAAGAAACAGCAAATCAACCTTTTCATTATTTACTGCATCTAAAGCATCAAGTGGCCTGGTAAAAGTTCCGATACATTTAAAATTTTCAAACCTGTTAAGATGATCCTGTATTAATCTGATGGCAATAGGTTCATCGTCTATTATTATACATTTATATATTGATTGATTTTTCATTTAATCCAAATTTATTTCCAGTTTTACTACAAATGTATTTTCTTTTTCAACAATATCCAGCTGATATTTATTCTTATATATTAACTCTAATCGCTCTTGAATATTCTTTAATCCAATTCCCTTTCCTTCCTGTTGTAAATATTGATCAACTTTGTTTGAAGTGATTGTATTTTCTGTGAAAAAAAACAAGGTTTCAGGAACCGTATTTAGTTCAATTCTTAAGTTACTTTTTTCCGGATCGTGAAATCCATGTTTAAATGCATTCTCAATAAAAGGAAAAAGAATTAAGGGAGCAATTAAAATATCATCTTTTAAATCAGGAAAAGAAGTTTTTACATTAAAATGCTCATCGTGGCGAATACGCTCCAGTTCAATATAATTTTGGATGAATTCAATTTCTCTTTTTAAACTCACTTTTGGTTTATCGCATTCGGAAAGCATGTAATCTAACAAACCGGAAAGTTTTACAATTACATTTCGAGACACTTCAGTATTTTCTTTAACTAAACCGTATAAATTGTTAAGCATGTTAAATAGAAAGTGTGGATGAATCTGTCCCTGAAGCAATTGCAAACTTGCTTCCTTTAATTTGATTTCAGTTAACTGCTTTTGTTTTGCGATATCATTTTTTTCAACCAATCTTCGGTATGATTCTTTAATAAAATGTATAACGACTGCAATAATTACAAACAAATAACTACCGGTGACTAAAATAACAATATCGTTTCGCGAAGGAACTAACATACTTGGTAGTTGAAGGATACTATAGGTTAATATAAGAATTACAGAAAAGGATATCACCCAAAGTGTAACAATAAAAATAGCCAGAATTAAATACGAAAATATGAACAATTTCCCTGCAAATAAATATTTAGGAATTAAATACCTGTTAACAAGCAAGGTTATAAAAAAGCTTATTGTAATTAAAAATAGTACTAAAGAGAATCTTATTTGAAGATTATATTCACGGTTACTAAATAAAAAAAACATAATACAGGCTGAAAGCAACCAGTATAAGATATACAACTTCCTATTACTCTTTTTAATAAATAAATGTAAAATTTTTTGATCCTCCATATACTCTCAAAGGTAATATAATATTGTTTTTAACCTCTTCAACAAATCAATATTTATGTCAATAGTCTTTTCAATACCCTGAATGAATAATATTCGTTTGCACCGGATTATATGTTATCTAAGAAAGAATAATACACCTTGACATAATTATTTTTTATATTTACTAATTCAGACATAATATTGGATTAGTATTAACAAAAAAAATAAAATTATGTCAGTATTTAGTTTATTAAAAGAACAGTTTCTTACAGGAGGTTTCATGTTTATGATTCCAATGATGATAATGTGGATAGTCTTGATTTTATTAACAATCAAACTTATCTTAGGTATTCGATTAGAGAATAAAAACATTGAAAAACTAAAAAAACAAAACTCTATCATTCTTTTTATTGGAAGTTTTATGTTTCTTGGATCAATATTCTATCAAACCGTAGGATTCTACCAGGCACTGTCGGCAATTGAAGCCGTCGGAGACATTTCACCTTCACTTATCATGGGTGGATTAAAAATTTCTTTAATTGCACCATTGCATGGAATGTTTTTCTTTCTTTTATCAGGTTTTATTTGGTTTATTTTCCGCTTACGCATCAAAAAATCCGAGTAAGCTGATTCATTTAAAAAAAATTACATCAGGTATTTTTCTTAGATAAATCAAAACAAAAAAAGATTGGTTTTTGGCCAATCTTTTAATTTTGAGCGGGAGACGGATGATGACGAGCCGAAATGGCTGTCATCATTCCGATATCATGACAGAATGGTCATGATCGTCGGAAACTCGATTACAATCCAAATATTTTCTCAAACATCTCTAGAATCTGAATATTTTGTATACCACTGTCATATTTCTTCATGAATTTTACCAACCTTAATTGCTTTAAATTCTTTAATTTTCTTTCAAGAATGATTGCCTCAGACCGGGATTCTTTAGTAATACACCAAACTAATTCCCACGGAATACCTTTTGAAGTATAATTTTCTCTTCCAGCATTATGCCGCGTTATCCTTTCATCCAAATCACGGGTCTGGCCAATATAAAATCTTTGAATTGTAACGAAAATAATATGTAAACGTAGTACTTCATAGATACAAAAAAAGATTGGTTCTTGGGCCAATCTTTTAATTTTTTGAGCGGGAGACGGAACTCGAATCCGCGACCCTTAGCTTGGAAGGCTAATG
>CAZWPU010000125.1:0-4944 GCA_964635605.1 uncultured Bacteroidales bacterium
ATAATTGCATTGGGATGAATAATACGTTTAAGCTCCTGATAGCTATTTTTTAATAATAACGTTATCCTCATAATTTTTATACTTCCTCCGGTTGAACCTGCCGAGCCACCGAAAAACATCAACGAAAAAATCATTACGGTAATAAAGGGCAACCAAAGTAAATAATCGGCGGTTACATAACCCGTAGTGGTAATTATTGAAACTACCTGAAATAATGAATCTCTAAAAGATTTTTCCAAAGAAAAATCATGAAAATACATTAATACTCCGGCTATTAAAACGGTATATAATAATATAAAACCTACATAATATCTAAACTCTTCATTTTTGAATACCTTACCCAACTTAAAATGTAACGCATAATACGATAGGGTAAAATTGGTACCGGCTAAAAACATAAAGAGAATAATTACATAATGAATAAATGGTGACTGAAAATGCGCAATACTGGCTTGTTTTGTGGAATATCCACCGGTAGCCATGGTAGTAAATGAATGGTTGATAGCATCAAACCAGGTCATTCCACCAATCTTTAAAAGAATGGTTTCGACAAACGTAAATCCAATATAAATGATCCAAAGGCGTTTAGCCGTTTCTTTAATGCGGGGATGTAATTTATCGGGCGTAGGTCCGGGAACTTCGGCAACAAACAACTGCATTCCTCCAATTCCTAAAACAGGTAAAATCGCTAATGATAAAACAATTATACCCATACCTCCCAACCATTGCGTAAGACTTCGCCAAAAAAGCAAGCCATAAGGCATGGCTTCAATATCATTTAAAATAGATGCACCGGTAGTTGTAAATCCCGAAATGGTTTCGAAAAAAGCGTCGGTATATGAAGGAATAGCTCCGCTAATGACAAAAGGCAGCGCACCAAAAACTGAAAATACAACCCAAACCAGGCTTACAATAATATATCCATCGCGTTTACTTATTGTTTTTAACGCTTTCTTCGTTGTAAGTTTAATGATTATTCCAGAAATTATACAGAATAATGCCGTGATGCCCAAGGCAAATTTATCATACTGATTAAAATACAGACTTACAAAAAATGATAAGGAAAGAAAAACTCCTTCAATGATAAGGAGGAAACCTAAAACTTGTATAATAACCTTCTTATTAATCATTTCAGTTTAAAAAAGTTATCCATCTTTTTCACTGCTGATGGTAAGACAAACACAACTACTCTGTCGTCAGCTTTTACATGTGTGTCGCCTTTGGCAATAAATCCTTTATCTTTTCTGATAATTCCACCTACAATGGCATCTTTAGGGAATTCGATATCACGCAATCGTCCTTTGGTAATTCTTGAACCAGATTTTGCTACAAACTCTAAGACTTCTGCATCTGAACCGGTTAAACACTTCATCGATTCTACTTTAGCACTCATGGTAAATTTAAAAATACGACTTGCCGTAATCAGTTTTTTATTGATAATAGTATCAATCCCCATATTTTCAGCCAAATCGATATAATCGATATTTTCTACCTCTGCAATCGTTTTTTTAACGCCCATTCGTTTGGCCAGCATACACGATAGAATATTAACTTCGGAATTTCCGGTAACAGAAATAAATGTATCCATATTAGGTAAACCTTCTTCAACCAGCAGGTCGATATTTCGCCCATCGCCATTAATAACCAATGCATTGGTTAAATAATCGGCCAATTCAGCACTTTTTTCTTTATTAATTTCAATTAGTTTAATATTGAATCGGCCTTCGAGCGATTTGGCTGTTCGTTTTCCAATACGACTGCCGCCAAGAATCATCACATCTTTAATATCTAGTTTCTTTTTGCCTGAATATTTTAAAACATCGCGAATACCTGATCTATTGGTCACAACATATACCAGGTCATTTACCTGAAAATAATCGTACCCGCGCGGAATAATGGTTTCTCCATTACGGGTAATGGCTACAGCCCTAAATTCAATTTCATCATTCTCTTTGATTACATCAATTAAGGTCTTATCAATAACCGGAGCATTTTCTCCAAGTTTCAATACATAAAGGGATAATTTCCCCCCGGAGAAATCCACAGATTCCGAAATTTCTGCCTGTCCTAATAAATTTACAACCTCTCTGGCAGCAATCCGTTCGGGATAAATAAGATAATCAATCCCCAAACTTGTAAAGTGAGAAATATTTTCCGGCTCGATGTATTCGTTATTATCTACCCGGGCAATCGTTTTTTTGGCACCTAATTTCTTGGCAAGTATAGCCGCGGTTATATTTGTTTCTTCAGAATGAGCTACTGCAATAAACAAATCAGTCTTTTTAATTTTTGCTTCTTTTAGCACTTCTAAGGATATTGCTGATCCTGTAATAGTTAATAAATCCAGGGAAGCATCAATATCTTTAAGATTCTCAATTAAGGGGTCAATAACGGTAATATCATGAAACTCATTACTTAACATTTTTGCTAAGTGTGTTCCAACCTCTCCTGCACCGGCAATTATTATCTTCATAGTCAAATTAAATTTAATCGACAAATGTAAATAAAAAGGCAAAGTAACATAATCATTTTACAAAAAATAATGATCCCTGTATTTTTTATAATTATTAAATAAAGGATGACTGTTTTTTTATAAAAGCTCCTTGTTCTGTTAAATCATAATAATTAAGGCCTACCTCCTGGCATTGTTTTTTCCATTTAGCAATGGAATAGTAATTATTAGAGGAATCAAAAATTAACATTTTAAAATTTAAATTTCTTGTAAGATCTTTAATATCAAGTCGTGGATTTTCTGATAAAATAACATAATCTACATCGAACTTATTATTTGATGGATAACGAAACAAAGAATTACTATTCACTTGTATAATCTTTTGATTTTTATAGTAATAATAATGACAGGGTTGATCTGGTAATGTATGAATTGTTGGTTTTTCTATTTTCTGATTTTGCCAAAAAGGAATCATGTTATATTTTATAAAACTGCTATCCATCGTTGCTTTAGTATTAATAAATAATTGATTCTTATTGTTCTCAACAAAATCGATAGCTGAAATTTTCGGTATATTATAAACAATAAAATACGACTCTTGCGATTTTATATATTTGGTTATTAGATTATAACAAGGAATTATAAAAAGGAAAACCATCGCTAATTTAAAAAAATGTATTCGTTTTGAAAGGATAAAAAATGAAAGGAAGAGAATAATAAGAATAAGAATCATTACTTCAAATAAATCTAACTGAATATTCTGAATTTTTGAAAATGGGAGTTCGCTAATGATTTTTACCGCATAATTTAATCCAAAAGTAATATACTTAACTGCCGGTGCCAGGAAACCGATGATAAAATCAGAAAAAGATAATAAAAAGAGGGTAACTGCAGCATAAATTAAAATTATGGCTATTGGGATGATAAAAATATTTGCCAGGATAAAATAAACCGGAAACTGATTAAAATAAAACAGTGTCAAAGGAAATGTTCCAATTTGAGCAGCAACAGCCACAGAAATAAGTTGCCAGATTTTATCGCCCAACGCATATTTAACCTCTATTAACGAATAAATCTTTGGATAAAAGAAAATAATACTAAAAACGGCCATATACGAAAGTTGAAAACCTACATCGGTAATTGAATATGGATTTGCCAGCAACATAATAAAAGCCGAAAGGAAAATAGTATTATAAATATTGGATTGCCGGATAAATACCTTCCCTAACGCTACAATAGAAAACATGATGGTAGCCCGCAAAACCGAGTTAGAAAGCCCCGTTAAAAAAGCATAAAAGAAAAGGGCTAAAATAATCAGCAGTGATTGAATGATCCGTCCATATTTATTTCGTTGCAAGAAAAATAATATCCGTACTAAAATGATATAGATAATACCGACATGCAATCCCGAAACAGCCAAAATGTGCATCGCTCCGCTTGATGAAAAACTTTCTCTGACATCAGCGGTTAATTCCTCTTTGTAACCCAACGTAAGAGCCGATAAAACCGCAAACTCGTCGCCTGTAATATTATTTTCCTGGTAGATATTCAAAAGGTTGCTTCTTATTTTATTAGAAAACTGATAAAGCCCCGGCCCCTGTTTATGATTTAAAATTTCAAACTGTCCGGATTGGACATATGTTTGATAATGGATATCGCGAAAAGCAAGATACTTTTTATAATTAAATGTTTTCGGATTCCCACTATGCTTAACTGGATTTACGTATGATTCTATGATTAGCTGATCACCAAAAGCAAGTTGATGTACATTCGTGTCTTTTTCAAAATAAGCCAGGATTTTTCCATTTTTCTGCTTCCAGCAGCAGGAATCTTTTACATAATGAATCGATAATGTTGTTTGGTAACTATTCGGTTTTTCCGAAGGTTCTTCTATAATTGTAGCAATATAAATTTTTTGATTTGAATCAAAATGTAGTTTTGCTTGTTGTTTGCTTTCTACTAACTGTATTCCCCATAAAAAAATAAAAAACGAAACCAAAATTCCCCAAAGTCTATTAATATAAAAATGTTGCGTTTGTTTAGTAAATTGTAAACCAACAATAAAAATAAAAATAATCAAGCATAGAATTTTCGCCGGAAGACTTGTTTGCGGAAAAATAATCTGAAAAACGATTCCGGCAATCAAAGCCAACGTAAAGCGGAAAAAGGGTGTTTGATGTAAAAACCGTTCAAACATATTGCAATCTTTTTTCTTTAACTAAAGTTAAGAAAATCAATAACAACGTGAAAATTAATTTTGAAAAATTTAAACAACTCCCTTGTATAAAGTTGCTTAAAACCTATAAGCTAGGCCCACAGATATATTCATAAAACATTTATAACCCAAAATTATACCCAACATTCAATTCCAGTGTAGGTACAAAACCATCATTCCCCTTCGTATCGAAATAATAAACAAATCCTACATCGAACAGCAGATTCATTTTGCCAAAAGATCGTTGCAAACCACAGGTGGGGCCAACAGCAAAATC
>CAZWPU010000126.1:0-4774 GCA_964635605.1 uncultured Bacteroidales bacterium
ACAAAAGATCAAACTACATCAGAAATTGCTACATTTGCGGCTGAACGGGCAATAAAAACTGGGAATATCGACAGGGAAACCATTGATCATATTATCGTAGCCGATAATTTTGGTGATGTTATAAAAGGTACCATTCAAACCGATTTATTACCTAGTATTGCAGCAAGAGTAAAAAACAAGTTAGGGATTGAAAACCCAGAGTGTGTGGCATACGATATTGTTTTTGGTTGTCCCGGATGGATTCAGGGGTTAATTCAGGCTGATTCATTTATTAAAAGTGGTTTAGCCAAACGTTGCCTGGTTATTGGCGCTGATACGCTCTCCAGGGTTGTTGATGTTTACGACAGAGATACCATGATTTTTTCTGACGGTGCCGGTGCTGCCATTGTTGAGGGTGTTGAGTCGGACGAAAAATCAGGAGTGCTATCATCTGCAACCGTAACAAATACTAAAGATGAAGCGTTTTATTTATACTTTGGACAATCCAATAAACCTGATAGCGATCCTAATATCAGGTACATGAAAATGCACGGGAGAAAAGTCTATGAATACTCTATCATTAATGTTCCGAAAGCCATTAAAGCAGCGATGGATAAGTCGGGATTGCCTGTTGGCCAGTTAAAAAAAGTATTGCTGCATCAGGCCAATGAAAAAATGGATGAAGCGATTGTACAGCGGTTTTTTAAGTTCTACGGAATAAAACCGGAAATATCAGAAGTTATGCCTATGAGTATTCGCGAGTTGGGCAATAGTTCTGTTGCCACTGTACCTACACTTTATGATATGATATTAAAAGGGAAACTCAAAAATCATATCATTAACACAGGGGATATTATTGTTTTTGCCTCAGTGGGAGCAGGGATGAGCATTAATGCCGTTGTTTACCGGCAATAGTAATATGGTTTGAAAAATTATTTTTTTTATTTCCAGACCAACGCAGCTGCTCCTAAAATAGCGGCATCATTTTCGGGTAATGATGACGACAATAATTTAACTTTATTTTTGAAAATAGGAAAGTTAAATTCTTCCATATACCTTTTGGTGGGTTCGAAAATTAATTTTCCGGCATTAGCCATTCCTCCCGCCAGAAAAATAGCTTCGGGACTTAGTATGGTAATAGCATCAGCCAGTTTCATTCCCAAAATTTTACCGGTAAATTCAAATGCGTCGATAGCTAATTGATCACCGTTCATTGCTGCTTTATATATTTGTTCTGAAGTAATTTCGTTATAGGAATAATCCCTCAAAACGCTATCAATTTTTGCTTTGGATAATAATTTTACTACCGTTCGTTTTAATCCGGTGGCTGAAACATAGGTCTCCAGGCAGCCTCTTTTTCCACATCCGCACTCTCTTCCGTCGTGAAAAACGGTGGTATGTCCAAACTCACCGGCAAAACCGTCGTGGCCTAAAATCAACTTTCCATTGGCAACAAACCCGCTGCCCAGTCCTGTTCCAAGGGTTATGGTAATAAAATTTTTCATATTTTTTGCTCCACCGTAAGTCATTTCCCCAACAGCAGCAGCATTGGCATCATTGGTTAAATATACCGGAAGGTTAATTTTTTGATGTAATAAATCGGCAATAGGAACGATACCTTTCCAGCTTAAATTGGGAGCATTTTCAATGGTCCCTTTATAATAATTGCCATTTGGGGCACCAATACCTACTCCGGCTAAAGCATGTTTTGAGTCTAGTCCTGCAGTGGCATGATTGACCCGCTCCGATAAATAATCAATAAAATCATTAATATGTTTATAATTATTTGTGGGAAAAGATTCTCTTAATTTTATTTCACCTCTTTCGTTTACTAGTCCATACGAAACGGTTGTTCCTCCAATATCTATTCCAAGGGCAAGTTTTTCCATGTTATAAAATGAATTTTTGATAAAAATTGTATTCCCATAACAAAAATACAAATATTGATTCGGATTTGTTATCTTTAACCTGACGTATTCATAAATTTTATGAACTTTTTCACGACTGAAAATTAATCAATCAGGTTAAACCAAATTTTAAAAAGAAAGTGTTATGAATAAGCTGACAAGAAAAATAGAAAAGATTATAATTTATTCACTTATTATTATGATGGTAGGTATACTTTTACTTGCTACCGTAGAGTTGGGTTATTATCTGATACGTACCATCATTGGTTCGGATTATTTATTGATAGATTTGAATGATTTAATGGATCTTTTTGGTGTTTTTATGCTGGTTTTAATTGGCATTGAGCTTTTAGATACCATTAAAGTGTATCTGCATAGTAATATTGTGCATGTTGAAGTGGTTGTACTGGTGGCTATTATTGCCCTGGCAAGAAAGGTAATTGCTTTGAAAGCAGAGAATATGAGTGGTGATAAGATTATTGGAATTGGTGTTTTAATTGTTGCCCTTGGTATTACTTATTACCTTATTAAAAGAGCCGGTTTGATGGCCTGTAAAATGGATGATGATAAGGATGATCCCAGAGAAGCCCTGGGTAAAGGAGATGAAGAGGAAATATAAAAGTAATCAATGGAAAGAATCTAAATTGGAGATTTATAATTTTATCTCTTGCCCTGATTATTGATGTATTTTGTATTTTTTTGGTTTAAGAAGACTTTGTATAATACATTGGTTAAAAGTGTTTTTACCCTTTCTTCCGAATCAACGTCAATCCATCCCGTAAGGGTAAAATTATTTTTTCAACACGGTTGTCTTTTGTAATTAATTTGTTAAATGTAAAAATCCCTTTGGTGTATTCATCATCAGGCGATTCTAACTCAATTACCTTTCCGCTCCAAAGTACATTATCGGCTAAAATAAACCCGCCGGGTTTTACGTAATCAAATATGGCGTGATAATATGCTGAATATTGGCGTTTATCACCATCGATAAAAATCAAATCAAAATTTTGATTCAGCTTAGGAATAATTTCCAGCGCATTACCAATATGAAGATATATCTGGCTTTCAAGTCTGGCTTTTTGGAGGTATTTACGGATAAAATGTTCAAGTTCATCATTAATTTCAATTGTATGAAGTATCCCGTTTTTTTGCAATCCTTTAGCTAAACAAATGGCTGAATAACCAGTATAAGTGCCTATTTCAAGAATTTTTTGGGGGCGGATCATCTTGCTTATCATTTCCAGTATTTTCCCTTGCAAATGTCCCGACAACATGCGTGGGCGTAAAACCTTTAAATTGGTTTCGCGGTTCAATTCTGCTAAAAGCGGATCCTCCGGATCAGAGTGATCTAAGATGTATTGTTCTATATTAAAAAAGAAGTCCGACATAGGGATAAAATTTTAAGTATTCCAGGCATTTTAGTCAATTTAGGCATTTTTATTGATAAATCAACATCGATAATTTTCTTTCATTCAGCACCTCATTGGCTATTTCCTGGATATCTTCAACCGTAATCGTTTCTATCTTTTGGCGGATATCGTCCAGCTGATCTACCTTGTTAAATAATAAATAACTTTTGCCAATGGCCAGCAACAGGTTGGCGTTGTTTTCGGCATTAATGGCAATTTGGCCAAACAACTGGCGTTTGGCTTTTTTTAATTGCATTACACCCAGTTTGTTTTCGCGCAACCGGGCAAACTCTTTTTTTACCAGTTTGATACTTTTTTCAAGATTTTCTTTATCGGTACCAAAATATACAGCAAACATTCCGGTATCCGAATATGCTGTATAATTGGATTCCACATGGTAAGCATACCCGTATTTTTCGCGTAACAGTAAATTTAATCTTGAGTTCAGTCCCGGGCCACCCAGAATATTATCCAGCAGGGTCATGCCGATTTTTTTCTTGTCGTGGGTATTGTAGGCTATGTTCCCCATAATACAATGTGCCTGGTGTGTTCTCTTTTTAATGGTTTGTATTTCGGAGGTGTAGTTGTCGAATTTTATTCGTTGGTTAACTCTTGGGTTTGACGGAATGCTTCCAAAGTATTTATTGGCCAGTCGTATTAGTTTGGTAAAAGGAATATTTCCCACCGAGCACAATACCATTTCATTGGTGTGGTAATTTTTTTGAATAAACGATTCGATATCCGCTTTGGTAAACCGGCGCAGGTCTTTTGGATTCCCCAAAATATTTTTCCCCAGCGGTTGATTTTTAAAAATAAGTTCCTCGAAATCATCAAAAATAAGCTCTGCCGGATCGTCCTGGTATGATTTAATCTCTTCGATAATTACCTCTTTTTCACGGGCAATTTCTTTGCCCGGAAACGTTGAGTTAAACGTAATATCTGCCATAAGCTCAATGGCACGCTCGTAATCGTTTTTTAAAAACGAGGTATGAATGGTGGTATCTTCTTTACTGGTGTAAGCGTTTATTTCACCACCTACATCATCAATTCGGCTAAGGATATGGTAAGCTTTGCGTTTTTTGGTGCCTTTAAAAATGGCATGCTCAATAAAATGTGCCATTCCATGTTCGTGTTCCTCCTCGTCACGCGAGCCTGCATTAATAATCAGCCCGCAATGCCCAACGGGTGAATCTGAATGTAAATGTATCATTCGTATTCCGTTCTCCAGTGTATATTGCTCGTAATCCATCGCTATTTTTTATCTGCTGCAAAATTATAAAAAACTATGAATCAAAAATGTAAATGTTAAGATAAATGATGGAATAAAAGATTTTCTAAAAATTGAGTAAAAATATTTTGTAAAAGCGATTTTTCCTTTATATTTGCACTCGCAATTGAGCAAAAGGTGCCATAGCTCAGTTGGTAGAGCAACGGACTGAAAATCCGTGTGTCCTTGGTTCGATTCCGAGTGGCACCACA
>CAZWPU010000127.1:0-4757 GCA_964635605.1 uncultured Bacteroidales bacterium
CATTCAACCAGAATTGATAAAATTTGTAGGGAGATGTTAATTCCGGGTCTAACCAAACATTGCCTTCTTCTGTTTTGCCGAATTTATTCCCGTCAGCTTTGGTAATCAGCGGGCAGGTTAAGGCAAACGCTTCGCCCCCTTCTTTGCGACGGATGAGTTCGGTGCCGGTCGTGATATTCCCCCACTGATCGGAGCCACCCATTTGCAATTTACAATTTTTGCTTTTGTATAATTGCCAAAAATCGGTCCCCTGCACCAGCTGATAGGAAAACTCGGTAAATGACATGCCTGTTTTTGCATCCTCCCCAATCCGTTTTTTTACCGAATCTTTAGCCATCATATAGTTTACGGTAATATGTTTACCAATATCTCTGATGAACTCAAGAAAAGAATACTCTTTCATCCAGTCGTAATTGTTCACCATCTCAGCATTATTATCTTTTTCTGCACTAAAGTCGAGCAGCTTTTCCAGTTGTTTTTTCAGGCAATCCTGATTGTAGCGCAACGTTTTTTCATCCAGCAGGTTTCGCTCCTGTGATTTGCCTGACGGGTCGCCAATCATTCCCGTGGCACCTCCCACTAAAACTAATGGTTTATGTCCTGCAGCCTGGAAATGTTTTAACATCATTACACTCACCAAATGGCCGATGTGTAACGAGTTGGCAGTAGGGTCAATGCCAACATATGCAGCAGTCATCTCTCTTTTTAATTGCTCTTCTGTTCCGGGCATGATATCGTGTAACATGCCTCTCCATTTTAGTTCCTCAACAAAATTCATTTATTTAACTATTTGAGCTTTTCAAACTTTCAACCTTTGGAAAAGCTTATTTACATTAACTAATCTTTTAAATTTTTGCCAGTGCATGGTCTAAATCGTCAATAATATCTTCGGCATTCTCGATACCTACTGCAAAACGAACCAATCCATCGGTAATATGCGCTTCTTCTCTTGCTTCTTTTGATATTCCGGCATGGGTCATCGATGCAGGATGCTGTATTAACGACTCAACACCCCCTAAAGAAACAGCCAGTAATGCCAGATGAACATTATTCATCAATGTTACGCCGGCATCGTATCCACCTTTAAGCTCAAAGCTAATCATAGCTCCAGGCCCCTTCATCTGTTCCTGAGCCAGGTCATACTGTACAAACGATTTTAATCCCGGATATTTTACCCATTCCACTTTGGGATGATTTTCAAGAAAATCGGCCACTTTCATGGCATTTTCCTGGGCACGCTCCACGCGCAGGCTTAATGTTTTTACGCCGCGAATAACCATATATGCCTGGTGAGGATCCATATTTCCACCCATCATGGTCATTGTTTTTCTAAGCTTCTGATATATTTCAGGATCTTTGGCAATTAATGCACCACCCACAATATCGGCATGCCCATTAATAAACTTGGTGAGCGAATGTAATGCCACATCCGCACCTAATTCCAATGGTTTCTGTAAATACGGACTGCTAAACGTGTTGTCAACCACCACGGTAATACCTTGTTTGTGAGCAACTTCCGAAGCTTTTCGAATATCTGTAAGGGTAATCGTTGGATTAGCGGGTGTTTCTAAATACAACAATTTTGTGTTTGGTTTAAATGCTTTTTCAATGGACTCTATATCGGAAGTATCCACAAAAGTAGCTTCAACCCCAAAGCGAGAAAAATGACTTTCTAAAACACCGCGGCTGGGGCCATAAATAGCACTGGTACACACCACGTGCTCGCCCTGTCCCAAAAATGTCATATAAGCAGTAGTTACGGCTGCCATCCCTGATGCTAAAGCTATTCCTCCACATCCATTTTCCAATTCGGCCAATTTATCTTCCAACGCACCAATCGTCGGGTTTCCAATACGGGTATAAATAAATCCTTTTTCACGACCAGCAAATAAATCAGCACCATGTTTAGCATTGCGAAATGCAAACGTCGATGTTTGATAAATCGGTGTTACAGCACTTCCCATCGCATCATTGTAATCACCGGCATGGATAAGTTTTGAATCGAATCCTAAATTTTTAGTATCCATTATATTTATTTTTTATGATTATTATTTGCTTATACTTTAACACTATAATTGTCTTTTTCCTCTTCAAATTCTTTTCTAATCTTATCAAAATTAAGATATGGAAAAATTAATGGAGCAAAATTAGACAACGGTTTGTAAAACAATGATTCTTCTTTGGTTTCATCGGGTATAAAATTATACTTATCATCGGCTTTATTGATTAAAACCAGAATAATACTGATGATAAAAGCATATTTTAACGTCGAAAACAGTACCCCCAGCAAACGGTTAACAACGCCCAACGCAATGGCATCAATCAATTTATTTAACAGCTTTGCCAGGATATGAACAGCAACTACAATCACAATAAATGTAATCGCAAACGAAATAATAGGCAAATATTGACCGGATACTTCAAACTTTTTGATAATTAATGATGAGGTAAAATCAGAAAACATAACCGCACCCAAAATTCCCAGTAATAAAGCAGCCAATGTGGCCAGCTGGACAATAAAACCTTTGGTAAATCCTCGGTAGGCACTCCACAAAAATAAAATAGCAAAAACAAGGTCAATCGTATTCATACTAAATCAGTCCAATGTTACAATCTGTAAAAATAATAAAAAGATTTTGTTTATTGATAAATTGGTCATTTTGTTCCGACGTTGTAATGTTCTCCTGTTGTCGGAAGATTCAGAGTTGTTCCAAGCCATCAATTCATCCCAGTAAACCAAGGTGTTCTCCTGCAAAATGGCACAGCCGCCAAGCGGTTCAAAACCGCTTGGCGGCTTATATTATTTCCGGCGTTTGCTATTATAACCCATGAGAATAACCCTCCGGTTCACCGGGGTTGGTTGCAATCCAACCCATCCTACGGCAAGCACCAAAAAACATTCCTTGCAGAAAACAAACATGCTGCAGAACAAAAGAAACGTTAACAATGGTTCTGTTTTTTAGCTATAAATTTTTATCCACCAATGGTAATGGTGTTTCCGCTACGTCCGACAAACGGAATCCCGATTTTAATTCCGGTATATTCGTGTGTAGAGCCTTTAAATCCGGCAAATACTTCGACACTAAACATCAAAAAAATCTGGTTTAAGCTATAACCTACTTCGTAATAGGGCTTGTTCCCTGTGGTTGCCAAATAATTAAAATAAAGACTTTCGCGCATGAGGGTTTTGTTGAACACCGGTAATCGTTTGATTAAAATACGGTCACTTTCTAACCGGACGTTTCCTACAAAGTAGCTTTTGTTTGCGCTGTAATCATAATAATCGAGCAACCTGAACATGCTGCCTTCCGAAGCTCCGATTAAAAAGGGTGTGTTGGTAGCAAAGTGCTTATAATCGGCAAAATACACCTTATTGTTATTTAAAAAAGAACCAGCCGTGGCATTATAAGTTAACCAGCCTATCCGTCGTACATTTAATCCTTGATGTATCGATAATTCCAATTGGTCAAAATCGGCATTACTGTCGAAAAGTTGATTAATTCCTTTCTTATATTTCAACGTAAAAGTTGGATATTTTGAACGAACATACCATTTTACCCCCTTGTTAATTCGATAAAAGTAACGAGGCGTATAACTTACCTTTACATCAAACAAGGATGCATTATGATTACTTACCAGTAAAGGATTGAAATCATCAACCGGAGGAATATTCGATGTAAACTTATTATCCAATGGGTTGGTAAAATAAAAATCGGCATGATTCGACAGCTCTTTACGTTGGGTATATTTGAATCCTGCTGAAAGATCCAAACCATTCACTATATCAATCTGGTGGCCAATACTTATGAAATCTTCCTGGTACAGTTTTAAGTAATTTTCTTTTAAAAATAACGTAGTTATCAGGTTCAAATTCTTGGATATCCCGGTACGGCGGTTAAAATCGGATGTCCTTCTACCACCGGATAAAGAAATATACCCGCGTTTTATCCCGTTATAACGATACAATGTACTAAAATAGCTGGTCATCCTTTCGCGGGAAAAAGCATAATCAACATTTTGACTTATCCTAAAATAGTTGCCGCTATCGTTCCGGTGTTGATAAGAAAAATACATTCCATACTTTAACCCATCGACTGTATTATAATCTATATGCGAAAAATCTACCAATCCGCCATACCTGAATGAATGCCCGTTGTCATATCGAAAGGAGCCCCCGGAAAAGAACTTGCTCCAGGTAAAACGGGAATCTTTCCTTTTCATGGAATCTTTGAAAGTAGTATCTTTCTCCATTCTTAATTGAATAGAATCTTTTTCTTTATAACTGGTTACTTCGTCTGGGGTTAAGGGTATCGGGCGAATAGAATCCCAGTATTCTACCGACCGCAAATTGGCACTATCGTCCACATGGGTAAGGTCTTTTATTTCCAGGTCTTTTTCCGGAATTGTTTTGGCAACATCTTCTTTAACCAGTTTCTTTAATTTCCGGGTTTCTTTTTTGGTGAGATTCTCTTTGGAAACCAGTTCTGCAATTTTACTTTTTTCTTCAGCAATTACTTCATCTATTTCATGGGCATACGCTTTCGATTCAGCAAGCATATTTCGATAAACCGAATGGTCTAGTCCCGGGTTAAGCTTAATATCATAATCATAAACCGAGGCCACATAATTAAATGTAAATTCAACTCCCATAAATCTTACATCAATATCAAAATCATGGCTGACAGGCATCCATACATCATCTTCAACTGGGGTATACACCTGGTTGATATCAATGGTAAACATTTTTTGTTCCAGCT
>CAZWPU010000128.1:0-4719 GCA_964635605.1 uncultured Bacteroidales bacterium
TATTTAATTGCTTTAACACTCCCGTTGTTTTCATTTTTAATTTCGGCACACCCGATATTTCCAAAAATGCTTTTAATAACTTTTGAGTTGAGCTTAAATGTATTCATCTTTTTTGCTTTGGCAAATAAATTTAAGCATACTTTTTTTCCCATACTTATTAGTATTATTGCCAGTAAGCTGGTTTATTACGGTATTAAATTTGGATTAATCCAGTTAGCTATTTTAAAATCGGGATTAATTTCTACCCCCATAGCTATGCAAATCACTACAACTCTTATTTTTAGTGTTTATTTATTTTTATTGTTTAAAAAAAAGTAACAATAAATTACCCCCATTTTTACCTGTTTAAAAACTTTTTAAGGATAATTCCTTAGATTGATTTCATGATTATTGTTTATACCCTTTCTGTTTGTTATTTTTAAACAATAAATAATTAAAACCTCACCCTATACTTTACCAAAAATGAAAAATATTGTAAAATTTATCATCCCGCTGCTTTTGGTTATTGCTTTACCAATTATCTTTTTTGTTCAAAAAAATGAAAATGAGATTCAAAAAATTGACCGTGTAACTCAAAAAGTATTTGATCAGTTTAACCCTACAGGACTTAGCGTTGCCATTGTACAAAATGGAAATATTATTTATGATAAAGCATTAGGCTATAAAAATGCAGAAAAAATTAAATTCCTGGATAAGAATGATATTTTTAATATTGCTTCATGTACCAAAGCATTTACTGCAGCAGCTATTGGAAAGCTGGTACAAGATGAGTTGATATCTTGGGATGATAAGGTAATAGATTATCTCCCTGAATTTAAATTAAAAGATGAATGTGTCACAAAAAATTTAACGATTAAAGATATTTTAACTCATCGAAGCGGTTTGGGAACATTTTATGGCGATTTACTTTGGTATCATACCACCTACTCTAATGATGAAATTTTACATAGAATGAAACATCTGCCCATAACCAAACAATTTCGTGCAGAATATGGTTATCAAAACAATATGTATATGTTGGCGGGCGAAATTATTGAAAAAGTTACCGACCAATCGTGGGAAAATTTTATTAAACAAAATTTCTTGATTCCATTAGAAATGAATGACACCCGGACCTCAAGTGATGATTTCGATGGAACTGAATCCCTTGCTTTCCCCCATTATAATGATTCTCTTTTAAATCCCTATTATTTTGCCGGGGGCAAACCGGCTGCATCTATCTGGTCTAATCCGCGCGATTTAAGTCATTGGGTTACAATGTTTTTAAATAATGGCCAATGGAAAAACACCCAGATTCTTGCACCCGAAATCATTAAAAGCTTAATCACACCCGAAACCATACTTAATGTTTCTGATGAAAGAGAAAGTTTTGGCATTCATTTCAGAGCCTATACACCCGGCTGGGTGGCTTATGATTATTCCGGATATAAAATTCTTGAACATAGCGGCAGTATGCCCGGATTTATTAGCAAAGTAGTTTTTTTACCCGAAAAAAATACGGGAATAATCATCCTGAACAATGGATTTAACTTGCATTGCAACAACGCTTTGCTGTTTTCTTACTTAGATATTATCCTGGAAAAAGAAATCAATAACTGGACAGCCTATTATCTTCAGGAACAACGAAATTTTAACGACTATAGAAAGCAATTGAATAATAAGCGAATCGCCAATCGGAAAATAAATACTAAGCCCTCTTTAAAGCTCAGCAAATATGCCGGTACATATGAAGATATAATGTATGGAATAGCGAAAGTTTACTTGGAAAATGAGGAATTAAACATTACATTTTTACCCTCATCAAAATTTTTACATAGCAAAATGGGGCATTGGGAGGATAACCATTTTAAGGTCAACTTTAATGATGTTTATTTACCTTTCGGCATTATTCAGTTTGATGTAGATACTTTGTCTAACCAGGTAAATGGATTTAAAATCAATCTGCCCAATAATGATTTTCATTTTCATAACCTCGATTTTAAAAAGTTAAATAAATAATTGATGAACCATTTTATCCCAATAAAATCTATTGGTCAATCATTCAATGAATGTATAAATCGTGGATTAATAGATCCTGAAAAGGATACAACCATTATTTTCTACAACAATGATTTTTTAAGCGCTAAAACTAAAGAACTAAAAAAGTCCTTTTCCAAAAGTACATTACACACATCTGCAGTAAAAGCCAATCCTCTGGTAAAAATTCTGGAAAAAATTAAAACTTTGGGTCTCGGTGCAGAAGTGGCTTCGGAAGGTGAATTATTCCTTGCTCAAAAAGCAGGGTTTGGCAATGAACAAATTATTTTTGATTCGCCGGCTAAAACGATAGCTGAATTAACCTATGCACTTCAGAACAATATTCATATTAATGCCGATTCGCTGATGGAATTGAACAGGATTGCCCAATTAAAACAAACAATCCATTCAGAAAGTCTGATTGGATTAAGAGTTAACCCGCAAGTTGGCACCGGAAAAATTGTCTCCACCTCGTTAGCCGGAAAATACTCAAAGTTTGGTGTCCCAGTTAAAGATTACAGGGATGAAATAATTAAATATTTCAAAGCGCATGACTGGCTAAACGGAATTCATATGCATATTGGCTCGCAAGGATGTAAAATGCAATTGCTGCTTAAGGGTATTGAAAAAGGGTTGCAAATCATTAAAGAAATTAATAAAAAGTTAAGGAGCGAGAACAGGAAAGTTAGCTTTCTTGATATTGGCGGAGGGTTACCCGTATCTTATCATCATAATCAACATCCACCGGATATAAAAATTTACGGACAGGAGATAAAAAAATTGCTTAAAAAATATAATCTCGAAAATTTAACACTTATTACCGAATTTGGCCGGTATTTACATGTTAACTCAGGTTACATCCTTACCAAAGTTGAATATGCCAAACATTATACAAACGACAACACGCTAATTGTTCATGCCGGAGCTGATTTGCTTTTAAGAGAATGCTTAAATCCGGGGCAATGGTTTCATGAGATTTCGTTATTGGACAAAAATGGGAATCCCAAAAGATCAAAAACATTAAAGAAATACCAAATTGCCGGCCCACTATGTTTTGCTAATGATATTGTTGTCCGCGATGTAGAACTGTCTGAAGCCAGGGAAGGTGATTACTTGGTTATTCATGATACCGGAGGATATACTTTTGGTATGTGGTCGAAATATGTTAGCAGAATATTTCCGAAAATAATCGGTAAAGAAGGTGATGAGTTTTCAATTATCAAAGAAAGACAAACGGTTGAAGATATTTTCAGGTTCTGGAATGAATAAATTGGTAATTGGTTTATTTGTTTATTTGTTAAGTAATAACATTTTACTTTGTCTGTTGCTTGACTAATGCTGCCGATGCCGACTTCCGCTTTAAATTATTTCTCGCAATCCCGATAACTCCTAAAATCCGCATGTCTTTT
Organism: uncultured Bacteroidales bacterium; assembly: GCA_964635605.1. GTDB lineage: Bacteria > Bacteroidota > Bacteroidia > Bacteroidales > UBA12077 > UBA12077. The sequence continues at coordinate 3,426 of CAZWPU010000128.1, forward strand.
AAGAGTTTCACTAAGTTTCTCAAAGTTAAAGCATAAAGTCACACCAAGTTTGGTGAGACTTTGCTTTGTAAAACATTGTGTTATCCTTTGAGAGACTTTGTGTTACAAAAAATACCTTACCTAACTTACGGATATTAGGAACTATCGGGACACAGAGACACAAAGAAGATGTATTATTAAATTTGTTTATGTGGTTTAAAGTTGTGTGATTTTACACTGCCGACTGCCGCAGTCGACTGCTTCCTGTATTTCTTATATAAACAAATCTTTAATCTGTGAGAATCAGTTCAATCAGTGTATTCAATTGATTGAATCTGTGTTCCATTGCTTCCTCTTATCAATGCTTAATGCTAATACTTTAAATTTTATCTAAAATTTTTTTAATAATTCATCCTGCCATATTAAACAAATTACAAATTATCTTGTTATAAGCTTAATTCAATAGCTAACTATTAATAATTAAAATCAATTTATAAAACGATGAAAAAGAATATTGGAACAGCAGACAGAATTATTCGTATTATTATTGCCCTAACTATTGGCATTCTTTATTTTACGAATGTAATAACAGGCACACTAGGTAATGTATTACTCATTATTGGTGCTATTTTATTAATAACAACATTAATTAACTTTTGCGGACTGTATGCATTATTTGGATTTAGCACCTGTCCGATGAAAAAGGCTGACTAAAAGACAAAAAAAGCGAACTCAAATAAACCGGTTCGCTTTTTTTACCATTTATCCTAACCTAAAATTCTACCCCTTCACCTTCATCAAAGTCCTGCAAGTCGTCACCTCCACTTCTTCCTCGTCGTCTGTCCGGACGATAATTATTTATTCTGTAAGTTAACGTAATAGAAAAGAATGGAGTATTGGGCTCAAAGTAGCTGTATGAATAAAAATCATCTCCACTATAAGTGCTAGAATGTTTCATGGTTGCGAAAACATCCCTTACCTGCAATGTAGCCGAAAATGCTTTTTTCATAAAGTCATGTTTATATGCCAGGTTAGTCATAAAAAAATCGCTACGCTCACCTTGGGCACTAATCGTTGGGCTGTTATACATGGCATTAAATTGCAATCTTGAATTATCGCCAAACCGTAAAATATTGTTAAAACGGATATTCCAGTTAAAACTTGATTCTGAAAAATCTCGGGCACCTAACTGCCCTTCCACACGATAGTCGTAGAGATTTCCCATTAAATCAAGATGCCACCATTTTTGAAGATCTAATCCCAACATGGATTCAATTCCCAGCGCATAATCTTTCCCAACATTTTCGAAGGAACT
>CAZWPU010000129.1:0-4697 GCA_964635605.1 uncultured Bacteroidales bacterium
GCGGTATTTTTTGAACCGGTTTTTTCTAAAATATTTGCTCTATGTTTATCAACGGTTCTTTTACTCAAAAACAGTTTATCGGCAATTTCTTGATTAGAGTAGCCTTTACATATTAAATGTAATACTTCGATTTCCCTCTCGGATAAATTGTCTGTTTTACTTTGAGAGGTTGTTAGCTCTCTCATATTTTGAACAATAGACAATAATAATTCTTTAGAAAAATAGCTTTCACCTTTAGCCACTTCTTTAACCGCTTGAAGCACATCATCTATTTCAGAATTTTTTAAAAGAAATCCTTTTGCACCTGCTTCAATCATCTGATAGTAATATTCATACTCTTCAAACATAGTTAAGGCAATAATTTTACTGCCCGGATTACGCTCAACAGCTAACCGGGTTGCTTCAATGCCATTCATTACAGACATTTCAATATCCATAAGAACAATTGTATTTTCAAAATTATCAAGTTGTTTTAAAAATTCTTCCCCATCAGCTGCTTCACCAACCACTTCAACCTCATCTGAGTTACTTAAAATTAATTTTAACCCATCTCTAAACAACGTATGATCGTCAACAATTACAACCCTAATTTTTCCCATTTCTATTATTTAATGTTAACACTTATAAAAGCATGAAATCCTTTTCCATTATTACTTTCAATTTCATAATAACCATGAATTGATTCGAGCCGTGATATCATATTTTGTAATCCTGAGCCTTTATTCTTTCGAATGGAATCATAAGTAAAAGCAAAACCATTGCCATCATCATCATAAAATAAATCAATGACATCATTTTTGTGGGTGAGGCTAATTTCTATACAATCAGCCTCAGCATGCTGAATAGAATTATGAATTAATTCACAAACAATCCGGTATAAAATAATTTCGATATTTTGGTTGATTCGTTGATCAAGCATATTCGAATGGAAATGTATGGCTACCTTATTCAATTTATTAATATTATCTGTAAAATTTTTTATGGCTTTGGCTAAACCAAAATTATTCAACACATGAGGACTTAAATTATTCGAAATATCTTTAATGCTTTTTATGGCTTCATTAATAATGTTATCCGTATTTTTTATGATCTCAATATTTTTCGGATCTTTTTCTGATTTTAATAAAGCAGAAATTGAAATTTTTACGGTTGACAACAAAGGTCCTAACCCATCATGTAAGTCTTTTGCAAATCTTTTTCGCTCCCTCTCCTCAGTCATCATAATTGCATTCAAAACCTTTTTCTCTTCATTTTTACGATCAAATTCAGCTTTTCGTAAATAATTAAATATTTCGGGAATGATAATAACACCGGTAGCTATTAAAATTGAAACAATTACAGCAATCCAGTCGTTTAATAAATTCAAATCTTCATTAGCCGGTTGATTCATAAACTGAAAAAGGTCAATAAAGCGCCTCACAGCCATAAATACAAAACCTATGGATATTAATATCCACGATATTTTGTACTTCGTTACTTTGGTAAGTCGCAAAGCAATAAAAACAGCTATCAATTGAAGAACGATTGATATTATAAGGGCTACAAGTCTAAACATTTACTATCTATTTTAAACAAAGATAAAATAATTGAAGCATAAAACACATAAATAATTGTAATACAATAAATGTCCTTTTATAAAATTTTATAATTTAGTGCAAATTTTAAAAATAGCGGTATTATGGCTAAGAACTATTTTGTCATTACTCTGTTTATTCTGTTATCGAATTCAATGGTTTTCTCTCAAAATATCGAAGCACATGTTTTTGAACCGGAAAGTGTTGATATCAATATAATTAATAATCATCATCCAGACCTTTTATTAAACATTTTTTTAAGAGATCGCAGGGTATCAGGAAATTTATATCAGAAAGAAATTTACTCAACCATTAAAAATCAATTTCAAAAAAGTTTTCCTAAAACAAAAATAATCTTTATTGATAATATTCGAGATATTAATACTATTGAAACAAATCAGGTTTTAGAAATCATTGATATAATTGATTATTTTGTAGGCAAAAGATCAAATAAATGGATTGGAAAAACTACCTTTGATTTAAAAATTTTTGACTATCGAAAAGGTGATGTTCAAGAAATGAATCAACAAATTACAAATACTGCCACAAAACCCGACAGACAGTCGTTGCAATCAGCAAAACAGGCGCTTGCCGCATCGTTAAAAAAAACCTTAACCGAAACAATAAATTTTACTATGAATTCGATTTCTGACAACAAAGAATTTGAATCAATGGACGAAAAAAATTAATTAAGAATTTACGATTAGATTCTAATTAAATATATTAACCATAAAATTATAACACAAAAAATCGATGGAGCTACTAAAAATACAAAAAATTGAAAAACGTTTTATCAATCATCTGGCACTGGATGATGTAAACATGACCGTTCCAGAAAACAGTATTTATGGACTACTGGGACCAAACGGAGCCGGAAAAACAACTTTAATAAGAATTATTACCCGAATAACTGCTCCTGATAAAGGCCGTATATTTTTGCATGGCAGAGAAATGAAGCCCGAAGACATCCATAATATTGGATACTTACCTGAAGAGCGTGGATTATACAAAAAAATGAAAGTTGGCGAGCAGGCTCTGTATTTAGCCCGTTTAAAAGGATTATCAAAAAGAGATGCCTTAAAAAAATTAAAATACTGGTTCGATAAATTTGAGATGCAGGCATGGTGGGACAAAAAGGTAGAAGAACTTTCCAAAGGCATGCAACAAAAAGTGCAATTTATTATAACTATTTTACATGAACCTAAACTTTTAATATTCGATGAACCATTTAGTGGATTCGACCCCATTAACGCCAATCTGCTAAAACAGGAAATTTTAAAATTAAAAAAGAAAGGATCAACCATTATTTTCTCAACCCATAACATGGGCTCTGTCGAAGAGTTATGCGATCATATAACGCTTATCAATAATGCTAAAAATTTATTAGAAGGCCCTATTGACAAAATTCGTCATGAGTACAAATCAAACATTTACGAAATAACATTTAACGGAGAATATCAAAAGTTGGAATCAGCAATTAAAGAGCATTATCAAATCATTGAACAAAAGAAAATTAATGGATATAATGGTGTTCGCATAAAACTATTACATCAAACCAATGAAAACGAATTACTTTCGTTAATTATACCTGCTGTGGAAATCATCTCCTTTAATGAAATTATTCCTAGCATGAATGATGTATTTATAAAAGCTGTAAATGAAAACAAAAAATAATTGCCATAAATATTAACCATCATGAATAAAATAAATCTGATTATATCGAGAGAATACTTAACCCGTGTTAAGAAAAAATCATTTATAATTCTAACAATTTTAGGGCCTGTTCTTTTTGCGGCTCTCTTTATTGGCCCTGCTTGGATTGCATCAATTGAAGATACAGAGATGAAAAACATTGCTGTATTGGACAGCTCAGGTATTTTCATCAATAAACTTCCCGATGCTGATTATATTAAATTCGAATATATTGCAGATAAATCGTTAAACGACGTAAAAAAAGAATTTCCCGAATCGGACTATTATGCTGTTCTACAAATTTTACCAAGCATACCTTACGAACCTAGCGCAGTTCATCTTTATTCAAAAAAGAAAGCTAGTTTTTCGGTAAAATCGCATATTGCCAGTTCCATGGAAAAAGAGCTAAAAAATAAAAAATTGCGTAGCCACGGAATTGATGAAGCCGTTTTAGAATCTATTAAATCGGATGTTTCGATTCGAACAATTCAGTGGACTGATGATGGCGAAGCAAAAGAAAGCTCAACGGAAATTGCTATGGCTGTAGGGTATGCAGGAGGTTTTATGATTTATATTTTCATCTTTATGTTTGGCGCACAGGTTATGCGTGGTGTTATCGAAGAAAAATCAAGCAGGATAGTTGAAATCATTGTTTCCTCGGCCAAGCCATTCCAACTTATGATGGGCAAAATTGTGGGTATTGCCTTAGTTGGATTAACACAATTTTTACTCTGGATTATTCTAACCTTTTTAATTGTTAGTGGGGTTAAAACAGCTTTTTTTCCAGAGTTGGGCACAAAAAACGCACAAGAGGTGGTTGTACAGGATATGTTTGAAGATCAGGATATAAAACAAGTTGAAAATATGCAGCCACAAAATATGGATCAATTTTCAGGCATTTTTAATTCGATAAAATCTATCGATTTTGGCGTTATTATTGGCTCTTTTATTTTCTTTTTCCTTGGCGGATATTTATTGTATGGATCTTTATTCGCAGCTGTAGGATCTGCTGTGGATAATGAAGCCGATACCCAGCAATTTATGTTTCCTATAACCATTCCTCTGATATTAGGAATATTTGTGATGATAAATGCCATTAATACCCCCGACAGTCCAATCGCATTCTGGTTTTCAATTATTCCATTTACTTCACCTATTGTAATGATGGTTCGTATCCCATTTGGTGTACCTTATTGGGAATTAGCCCTTTCAATGGGTTTATTGATTTTAACATTCTTAGCCACAACATGGATGGCCGGAAGGATTTACCGTACCGGTATTTTAATGTATGGTAAAAAAGTGAATTATAAAGAACTGTGGAAATGGATTAGATATAAATTTTAAAATATGACAAGGGAGCTAAAAATAAGCTCCCTTTTTTAGCGATAAATCACCCTTCCAAAAACGATTATTTGTATTTTTGATTTTTTC
>CAZWPU010000130.1:0-4595 GCA_964635605.1 uncultured Bacteroidales bacterium
AAAAAATATTCCTGATCTTGAAATTATTCCTGTTTTAGTTCCCTATATGTCTTACAAAAAAATGCAACAGATAGCATCCCCTTTTTCCAAGGCATTAAAAAAAGTGATGCAAGACAAAAAGTTGCAGTGGGGAAAAGATTTAGCCATAGTCATTTCGACTGATGCAGTGCATTATGGCGATAAAGATTGGAGTGGTAAGAATTATGCTCCATTTGGTACCGATAGTATTGGTGTAAAAAAGGCTAAAGATTTTGAATTGGAAATTATCCATAACTGCTTGATGGGACAAATAATTTCATCTAAAATAAAGTCTTTTGTAAAATATACAGTACAAGAGGATAATTATAAGGAATATAAATGGACATGGTGTGGGCGCTATGCCCTTCCTTTTGGTTTATCAGCTGCATATAAGTTAGACAGTGTTATAAACAGAAAGGGTTTGCATGGTACTTTTGTTGGATACTCAACAAGTATCGATCATCCAGCTATTAAAGTTAATGACTTGAATATGGGGCATACTGCACCAGCCCACAATCGTCATTGGGTAGGTTATACTGCGGTTGGATATGAATAAAAAAAGGCGCCAAAAGCGCCTTTAAATAACTAATATCCTAAGGTTTTTCCCTTTTCTGTAGCCGGAATGCCATATTTCATCCAGTCGGGTGCGGGTTTATTTTTTAAATAATGATTAAAAAACTGCATCATCCGGATACTTAAGTCTTTAGTATTTGGACTTTTATTTTTTTCATTATGTGGTTGCCCATTATAGTTTAACATCCAAACCGGTTTGTTTAATCGTCGTAAAGCCACAAAATATTCAATTCCTTGATACCAGGGTACCGCACCATCAGCATCATTATGGCGAATAAGTACTGGTGTGTTAATTTTTGGAGCATAAAATACCGGTGAATTTTCAATATAATGTAGTGGCTTTTCCCATAAAGTACCGCCAATTCGGCTTTGCGTTTTTTCGTACTGGAACATCCGGCTCATACCTGACGCCCATCTTATGCCTCCATATGCACTAGTCATATTTGAAACCGGAGCACCAATCGATGCTGCCGTAAACAGATCAGTTTTAGTAATTATAAATCCTGCTTGGTAGCCACCCCAACTTTGCCCTTGAATTCCCACAGCATCTTTGTCTAAATAGGGGCGTTCGTTTAATAAGGCAAGTGTTCCGCTTACCACATAATTGTATGCACTCTCGCCCGGATAACCAGTTTTATATCTTATGTTGGGCATAAAAACAAAATATCCATTGCTGGTGTAAAAAGTAGGATTAATGACTGACCGGCTGGGGCTTGGTGCATAATGCCTGTGAATATCGTTCGAATGTAACCGGTAAAAATAGACAATCATCGGATATTTTTTATTTGGGTCGTAATTTTCGGGTTTGTACAATAAACCTTCTTCTTCGGTTCCATCAGCGGTAATCCACTTATATAGCTCAACATCTCCCCACAAATATTCCTCTTGTTGCGGATTTTCATTGGAAATTTGTTCTGCATCGGTAAAATTAATATTGCTTACCCACAAGTCATAATATTCTTCAAAGCTGCTTCGTTGCCAGATGATTTTTTCTGCATTTTTTGCTTTTGTAGGATTGTAAAAATATACATCATCAGTGATCAATTTTGTAGGATTTGATTTTTCGTTTACCTGACATGTAAAAAAACCGAACTGTTTGTTATCAAAATTAAGCGATTTAAGTAACATTTCCTCTTTGGGATCGATAAAATTATTCTCCTCATCTAAATGGATATACCTAAAACGGATATTATTCTTCCTTCCCCAATGGTTGGTAATATTTATGGGTGATTTTTTCATTTCAGGGTCAAATTTCCAGATATCATATCGGTCGTTAATTAAGACTTCACTGTCGTTTTTTGTCCATCCTGCCATTCCATATGAATCAGGATCCATGGGGTAATCAAACGTTATATTATAAAAGTTTACGTTAAGTTTTCCCGTGAGATTTTTGGTTATTTTATCTTTAACAGAATAAGTATGCCATGCACTATCAGTATATGCGTACCAAAGAATGTATTTGTTATCGGGAGAAAGGCTTATTTCCCCTTTGAATTTTTTTCTAAATAATGTCTTCTCTCCTGTATTGATATTAATTATATATACATCAGAATAGGATGGAAATTCCCAGGATGTTTGTTTTTGATAAGGTTTGTTATAATAACCAAGTGCTATTTCTCCATTCCCGTCCTGGTTTTTTTCCGTTCGTTTTATTTTTTCATCTTCCAATTGTATAATTTTTTGTTCATTAATATGATATACCGTTAAATAGGTTCGTTTCATTTCTCTGTCTAAATTGCTTAGCTGTTGAGGCTGTAGTAACGGGTCGTTCCAACTCCATAAATCCAGCACAACCTTTTCTTCGTCCAGTAACGTATCTTTCGGTTCTGGCTCCGGTTTTTGAGTGATTCCAAAAAACAGGCGTTTGTTGTTCTCTGAAAAGTAAATACTTCCATTTTCGCTTACCGTCCACTTTCCCGGAATAGCTTTGGTTAATGTATCTGCAATTTTTTGGAGTTGTTTTTTATCATTATTGTATAAATATAAGCTGTAAACTTTTGTTTTTATAGTATCTTCGGATTGGATAAAAGCAAAATAATTTCCATCGTAATCGGAACTTATTTTTTTAGACAATCCTGTTTTAGATTCCAAACTGTCTAATTTTTCTTTTTCGGTATTAAAGGTAAATAGGGTAGATTTCAAAATGGTATCGTTTTGTTGTTTGATAAAATTTGCCAATTTACCATTGTTGGATATGGAGAATTCGGTAATATTTTTAAACTGGTGTTTTTTATTAGTCACCGGATTCATAATGGTAAGGCTGTATTCTTTTGGCGCCTCTTTGTCATATTTTTTCTTTTTCTCTTTTTTAGTGGTATCCTCTGCTTCTTTTTTGGTATGTAAAAAAGCAAACCAGGATGATTTTTCATTAGGCAATTCGAATGACTCAAGGTTTTCGAAGGTAATCGTTTCATTGTTTTTTAAAACCAGGATGCCTAACGAGTCTTTGGGCAATTTTTCTTTATCCGTTTTTTTGAGCTTTAATGCCCTTACGGTATCGGTGTAAGGATAAATTTTATAAACAAGGTAGTCTGAGTTAGGAGAAAATTTGGCATCTTTAGCCCTGCTTAATGTTGTTTTTTCTTCTGTCTGGGTGTTGTAAACGACCGTTTTTCCATCGCCATAATAAGGGTTTGATTCATAAAAAATCCATTTCCCATCATTTGATATTCCTTTGTTTTCAATATATTCCCAGTTGTCGTAAACAGAAAAATCAAGCGGTTGTTTTTCTTTCTGCGCATAACCAGTTAGCGTTATAATTAATAATGCGGATAATAAAATTTTAATTTTCATAGGTATTGATTTTTGTTTTTTTGAAGAAAATATATCATTTATAAATTTTTTTACAATTATACTTTATTAAGATGTTTTTCTCTTAAAATAGTTTAATGTTATTTGCTGTCAAATGTAACTGGGATATGTCAAATTTATAGTTTACAAGTAAAGATTTTAAAATGGTACAAAAAATGATATGCAAATATATAGATAATTAAGCCTGTGATAATGGAATTCAAAAGAATTGAATCTTACTCTTCATTGCAGCAAGCATTAAAAAGTAGCAAAAGAAGCTATTTGCTTATTTATAAATCGGGAGCTGAGCAAAGTGAATGTGCTTTTGCTAAAAAAAATAAAAGCCAATATCTCAGCGATATAATTTTTGGTGGTTGATGTGACCAAACCCCTTGATATACATCAACAATGTGGGGTAACTACTGCTTCGGTATTGCTTGAATTTGAAGGAGATAAACCCGGACAGATAATTAAAGGGTGCCATGAACCAGTTATTTTTAAAGCATTCGTTGAAGATGCATTGTATTCGGCTACACAGGACAACGAAGAGAAAACACAAAACGTGTGGTTGTTTATACAACACCAACCTGTCCGCATTGCAATACCTTAAAAAATTATTTAAAAGAACGAAAAGTTCAATTTCGTGATATTGATGTTCCTCGCGATCAGCAAATTGCGCAGGATATGGTAAAAAGAAGTGGACAGCAGGGAGTGCCGCAAATTGACATCAACGGGCGCTTGATTGTTGGATTCAACAAACCTAAAATAGACGAATTATTAGAAAAAAAAATAATAGATTTAAGTTAAACTATAAAAATTAATTAAAAATGAAAGAGTTACAACCATTAAACGAGCATGTTTTATTGGATATTACCGAGGAGAAAGAAGAGCAAAAAAAGCATCGGGAATAATCATCCCTGACTCAGTGAAGGAGAAAAAGAAAAATGCCAAAGTAGTTGCAATAAGCCCTATCGAAAATTTAGCTATAAACGTTGGCGATAGTGTATTTTACAAAGAATTTTTGGGTACAGAAGCCGAGATTGAAGAGAAAAAGTTTTTACTTATTCCTTATGCCGACATCTTGGCAAAGTTAGTTGAAACAGATTCGATTTAAAATATTGTTTATTTATTACTTATTTTTTGACATCAAAAAAGGGCACTCAAATTATCGGGCGCCCTTTAACATTTTTTTCAGCTTTGATTTATTCTGGATG
>CAZWPU010000131.1:0-1359 GCA_964635605.1 uncultured Bacteroidales bacterium
ATATTAATGGGAATATTTCCCCAATGACTATCAGCAATTATTACATTATTTGCATCCTGGCTAAAAGATGATCTACCTATTCGCACACCCACACCTAAAAAATCTGTAGGATATTTTTTGAGCATGTTGTAATCAAAACCTAGTTTAATAAAATAGCCCTCTGAGCTATAATTATAGTTTTCTTTTTCGAGATTTGTATTTGAATAACCACCTTCGGCAACAGCAAAATATTTATTGCCAAAATTAAAATCAACAGAGCCCTCCAGGGAAAAACGTTCTGGCTTAAAAACAAAATCGGTAAATCGCCCAATATTGATTCCTGCTTTAATACCATAAAAATGCAAAGGTTCTTTTTTTTCTTCTTGATTTTGCTGCGTTTGTTCCTGAGCCAAACCTGCGAAAGATAAGAAAAGAAAACAGGTACTAAAAATATATTTTAAGCAAGCCTTGTTCATCGGTTGTAATGATGTTTTTTTCTAATTTTAACGAATCAATATAGTTTTGAGTATAGGTAATATTGTTGATTGTATAGTGAGTTACAAATCCACATTCGGCAGATAATAATACAAACTTTCGTTGATAAAAGAAGGTGATAGTATCATTGCCTGGAACCGGAATAGAGGAGAAAATAAAAGTAGTAGTATCGTTTGCGGGCGATAGCATAAGCCATAAATTGTTATTTTCACCTTCGGTTTGGTAATGAATGCTATCTGTCCATTCAGTCGAAACAACGGAGAGACTGTCTATAAATCCTTCTATTAATGAAGTGTCGGTTACACTCATCTCAACTTTTAGAAGGGTTTCGGTATCTAAATGACATTCATCGTCGGTACAAGCAAATAATACCGTTAGTAATAAAGTAAGTAAGATGAAAATTTTTCCCTTCATATTTTATTCTTTGAATTTTTTGAGTTCCATTTTTTCACCATCAAAAACGGCATACGTAAAGTTTGTAATCCAATCGCCTAAATTAATATACCTGGTTTTCTCGTTTAATTGCAGGTCCATAGGCAAATGACGGTGCCCATAAACTATATAGTCAAAATCTTCTGATTTTAGAAGTTTTTTTGAATATAAAATCAACCACTCTTTATCTTCTCCTTCAAAAGGTCTTGTTTCTCTGGAATACCTGCTATGGGTTGACCATGTATTGGCAATCCATATTCCGATATTGGGATGAAAACGGGCAAAAAGCCATTGGGAAAACCGGCTGGCAAAAATCTTTTTTAAAAGTTTATATGATTTGTCACCCGGGCCTAACCCATCGCCATGAGCAAGGAAAAATTTTTTCCCCGAATATTCCTTAACAATCGGTTCTTTATGTAATATGATACCCGTTTCTTTGGGTAGATAATCAAA
>CAZWPU010000131.1:1459-4587 GCA_964635605.1 uncultured Bacteroidales bacterium
GGAAGCCCAAGATGCACATCTGATGCGAAATATATTTTGTTTTTCTGAGTCAAAATCAATTTATTATTTTAATGCATATGCAAAGGTTTCATTTAATTCTTTTTTCGAAGGATTTATCATAACAATTTCTCCTTCGGGGTTGATCAGGTAATTTGTAGGGATCTTTTGAACATTATATATTCGTGCATAATAGGATGATCTTCCATTGATATCAATTACATTTATCCAGGGTAACTGGTCAAAGTCTATTGATTTTATCCAGTTTTCTTTCTTCGTATCCAAAGAAACCTGGTAAATTTCAAATCCTTTAGGATGGTATTTTTTGTATAGGTTTATTAGCTCCAGGTTTTTGTTAACGCTTTCCTGGCTCCAAGAAGCCCAAAAACTTAATAAGATGTATTTAGCATGTAAGGCATTTAAGCTAATAGTATCGCCATCTTGATTTGGGAGCGCTATTTCAGGCATTCTGTTTATTGGTTTTGTTTGGGTAAGCTCTTTCAGTTTAGCATTTGTTTTTGCCTGTTCATATCTTTTCATCAGGTTCGTTTTATCGGCAATTAATGCTTTAACATGTTGCGATTCGGGATATTTTTTTTCTAAAGCCTCCGATACAAGCTTAATAAATTGTAAATCCCTGTTTTTATAAAGCACGTAATTTTCGTCATCAACTTTTTGATATAAAGCCATGATGCTGGCCAGGCTGTTCATGTTTTCCAGAATAAATGCAATAGATGAATCTCGCTGACGGTCGACAATGTTTACATATTGCTGGTTTAGCTCTTCTATTCGTTGGTTATATTCACGAGTATCCGGAATTTTTTCTGCAATTTTATTTAACGAATCGAGCTTCTGCTTCGTCTTTTTTAATCGGGATTCTAATTCCTGCACCAACAAAGAGCCTTTAGAACCACTTATTTTTGCAAGGCTTAAATTGTTGGTGTCAGCTTCAATTTTTACTTTTTCCCCCGGTTCAAGCAACAAGGTTAAAAAATTATGATCCGACAGAGCAATATGATAAAATTTGGGATATGCTGTTTTTGTTGTGAATTTAAAGGCTCCATTTTTACCCAATTTCTTTTTATCCAACTCATTAGTAGTTCCCGAAACAGTAAGTTCTTTAAAATAAACTTCCTTATCTTCTCCGTTCTCTATTGTTCCTTTAATTTCAATTTTTTCCGAAGAGTTGCATGCTCCTAATAGGAGAAATCCGGCTAAATAAAAAATAATGCGTTTCATTCGAATATTTTTTGTTTTATTTTTTTGTTTATTCATACCCTAAAAAAATATTTAGGATATTTTTTTTTAAAAGGCACTAAGTTAATCAAATATTTTCGAAAGTTCAGCTTCCAACTGTTCGCCTCTTAAGTTTTTAGCTATAATGTTACCCTGTTTGTTTAATAAAAAATTGGCAGGGATACTTTGTACCTGGTAAAGTTTTGCCGGAGCAGAGTTCCAGTATTTTAAATCACTCACATGGATCCAATTTAGCTGGTCTTTTTCTATTGCCTCTTCCCAGGCTGATTTTTTCTTATCGAGTGACACCTGAAATATTTCAAATCTCTGAGAATGATATTTTTTATAAACGTTAACCAGATGTGGATTTTCTACCCTACAAGGACGGCACCATGATGCCCAAAAATCTAACAATACATACTGCCCTTTAAGGGATGACAGGCTGGTTGTATCTCCCTCAGGATTGGGTAATTCAATTTCCGGAGCCTGAGCTCCAATGCCTATTCTGTTAATAGCCATTTCTTTGGCTTTTATTTGCCTTTGTGCTTCTTGTACCTGTGTACTTAGTATTCTTACAGGTTCAGAAGTTGGATATTTTGATTGTAGTACCGAATCAATTAATTCAAAATATTGCAGATCTTCTGTCGGGTCTAAAACATACCGGCGTGGGGCAACTTGCTGATAAAGGGCCATTAATCCTGCTAAAGAACCCGAATTTTCTTTTATAAAATTTATCGTACGATATTTATGTTTTGCAATAATTGTGTCGGAAAATTGGATTAATGAATCTTTAACCTCCTGAGTTAACTTTTTACTTCCAATGATCGACTGATAATAAAGCCCTATGGAATCAATTTGTGAGATGGTATGGTCTAAATGTCTCCTTAACTCAAGGATTTTTTTTGAGTCTTCAGAACCATCAATTTTAGCTGTTGATATTAAATTATCTATATTGGCATGGATGGTGATTTGCTCTTTGGGATTTACAATTAAGGATAAATAATTATTGGGAGATGTACGTATCGCATAATATTTAGGTATTTCGGTATTCCCTTTAAAACGGAAATTTCCCTCATCGTTTAAAATGATTGAGTCGAGATAGTTTAATTGATCTTTCTGTAACTCTACAAAATATAATTTGGTTCCGTTGCCTTTTTTTATTTTTCCCGAAACGGTAAAATGTTCCGGCTCCGATTCGCACGATGTGATGAAAATCACTGCCAATAGTATAAAGAATAACTTTTTCATTCGAAAATAGTTTGGGTTAAACATTAAATTTATTTTTTATTTAATTCTTCTATTAATAATATTTTTGCTTTTTGTAGTTGAAAACGATTTTTTGTCCTTTTCATTATCTGTCCCATAAAAAATCCGGCAATTTTTGATTTTTCGTTTTTATATTTTTTTACTTCCTCCGGAAATTCGCCAACAATTTTTTTTATTACGGTCAATAGTTCTGTTTCATTATGGTTTAACAACCATTCGTTGGCTTTTGCCAGGTCAAAAGTAGTTTTATTTTCTGAAACGAGAAGCTTTGTCCATAGATTTTGATAGGCTTTTTCTCTTGGAATCTCATTTTGGGTAATCATGTTGAGTAAGGAAATGATATTGGATTTTAATTTTTTATTATAATGACATTTCTCAGCATCCTTCTTATCCATTGATTTAAAAGGACTTGATAATAAATGAATAAGTTCCTGTTTATTTATAATTTCGGGATAGACAGATTCGAAAAACAACGAGAGATCATGGTTTAGGCTTAATAAATAAGTAACATTTTTTTCTAGTTGATATTGTTTTATGAATCGTTGGAACCTGTCGGATGGAATTTCGGAGATTTCTGTTTTTAACGTTTTAATTTTTGCACGAGTAATAGCTATGGGTAAAATATCAGG
>CAZWPU010000132.1:0-2908 GCA_964635605.1 uncultured Bacteroidales bacterium
TAGTTTATAATTGCTTTTTAATAAGTAAAAATAGGGAAAATAATATATTTAAAATGAATAATTTATAAAATAACGTTTAGTTATTTTTATAAAAACATTTTAGCTTTTGACGAATTATTTAAAATTCTTTATTTTTCTGACTATTTTTACCAATCATTTAAATGGAACGGATGAAGTACAGTTATAAAACGTATGTAAAAGGATACGAACTTGATTCATATGGACATTTAAACAATGCAGTGTATTTAAATTATACCGAACAAGCCCGATGGGAAATCCTCAACGAAAAAAATTTGTTGCATCTGTTTTTTAACCGTGGGTTATTGCTTGTTGTTACCGAAACCAACATAAGATATAAAAGAGAATTAAAACTTTTTGATGCAATTGAAATCGAAACTAAAATAAAGTATGAAGCACCATACCTTATTTTTTATCATGATATAAAAAATACAACATCAGGGTATAGTGCTGCAAAAGCGATAGTAAAAACTTTATTAATTAATGCAGACCGGATTCCGCAGGATATTCCGGATGAGTTATTGGCCATTACAAAATAGAAGAAATGGATAAACACAATTTTGTTCAATGGAAAAGGGAAGGGGATATTGGAATTTTTTTGTTATCCAATGGAAAGGAGAATTACCTGGAAACACCGGATTTTATTCAAATAGAAAAGTTTAGAGAATGGATTGAAGAACCCGGGTTAAAAGGAATTATTATATGTGGGATAGGACGTAACTTTTCTGCTGGAGCTAACCTTGAGAAACTAAACGAGCTGGCTAAAAATTATCAATTATTATCTAAAAGGCTAACCCAGGGAAAAAATTTGTTAAATGAAATTGAAAATTTAGAAATTCCTGTTATTGCTTCAATAGATGGTATTTGTTTTGGTGGTGGACTGGAAATTGCTCTTGCGTGTCATATGCGTATTGCTTCAAAAAATGCGTTGTTTGCTTTTCCTGAAATAAATCATGGATTAATTCCTGGCTTAGGTGGCGCCTTTCGATCGGTAAAATTGTTAAAGCATAAGGCTTTCGAAATTATTTTAAATGGTGATATGATCAATGCTGAAAAAGCCTTAGAGATTGGATTAATTGATGATATTACCAATGATAATGATGCTTTTTTATTGGCTATGGAAAAAATGCAAAGCATGACGGAAGGCCGGTCTCCAGAACTAATTCGTTATGCTATGCAAGCCCTTAAAAATGCTGGTTGTTTAAATAAAGAAGATGCTTTACAAAAAGAAACGGAGATGTTTTGTAAACTGGCAACGAACCTGAAAATATAATTTATGATATGATAATAAAAAATGTATAAAGAGATTATATCCATAAAATCAGTACAGGAAATTGAAGCTATTCTTTTTAAACAGGCTGATGATTATTATTTTATCCAGGATGAAATTAAATCATCAGAAAATAAACATATCATTAAAAGTTTGGGGGCAAGGTATTTGATAAAAAAGAGCATCATCGATTTTTTGGGTTTAAATGAAGGATATCATGATATTGAAATTAAGAATGACCCGAAAGGAAAACCGGTGGTTAAGGTACAAGGAAATATTAAGGAGATTTTATTGGAGCGTGACATTCAAAAAATTCATGTATCAATTTCTCATTCAAAGCAATATATTTCGGTTCTCGTTATTTTGGAAAGATAAGCATGTTTAGCACTATTAATTGGCATATAGAAAATCAAATTGGCTTTTTGGAGTTAAATAACCCTCCGTCTAATGCAATGAGTTCAATCTTTTTCGAGGAATTTTATCAATGGAGGACAAAGGTTGTTTATCAAGAGGAAATTAAATCAATTATTATTAAGGGTAAAGGACGACATTTTTCATCCGGAGCAATTGTAGAGGCTTTAATTCATACAATCCAGGAAAGTAAAAATCAATCGGGTACGATTAAGGAAATAAGTACCGTTTTAAATCAGCATAGTCAACTATTTTTATCTTTAAAAGATTTAGAAATTCCTGTAATATCAGCAGTGCGTGGTGTTTGTTTAGGTTCTGCTTTAGAACTGGCTTTATGTGCCGATTATATTTTGTGTGCTGATAAGGCTGTATTAGGATTACCAGAATCTACTTTTGGTTTAATTCCAGGATGTACAGGCACTTATATTTTACCTAAAATAACCACTAAAGCATTAGCAATGGAACTTATCCTTACCGGGAAAACATTTTCTGCCGAACAGGCATTAACGTGGAATCTTGTTCACCAGGTAGTGCCGGCTAAACAGATAGAGGAAAAAGCCGTTGAAGTAGCTCTTCGACTGCAAAATAATTTTCATAATGATTTGAAGAAGATTTAATAAGATGGAAAATAAAAATTCTGAGATTAATGTAAAAATAACCGGAACAGGTTCATATCTACCAGGCAGAACAATCACTATTGACGAAGTAGATTATTTTTTAGGTGAATTAACAGAAGCACCTAAAAAGTTGCAAAAATGGCTGCAACGGATGAAAGAGTTGATGCGCGAAATGCTTGAGGTTAAACACTATCATTTTGCGATTGATCCGAAAACCCGCGAATTTACCGATGATAACATTACTATGTCGGTTAAAGCGGCAAAAGAAGCACTTAACGCTTCGGGATTAAAAGCTAGTGACATTGATTTAATTGTATACGGGAGTGCCCATCAGGATCAGATGCCCACCACTTCTGTACATATTCAGGAAGCATTGGGTATTGAGCAATGTGGAGAAATGGGTATTCATGCCAATTGCACTTCGGCATATAAAGCCTTACTCGTTGCTTCTGATTTTATTAAATCAGGACGTTATAAAAATGCTTTGGTGCTTTCTTCCAGTATGTCATCCTCTGAGTTACGGGCCGAGTATTATAATCAGCCGCTGGTAAAAAAGGAAGAGTTGTTTTTACGCTATTTCTTAAGCGACGGA
>CAZWPU010000132.1:3008-4542 GCA_964635605.1 uncultured Bacteroidales bacterium
CCCATGGCTTTTATCTCGATAAATAAAATAGTAAACGAAGAGAGATTACAAACGAATGATTTGATTCTTAGCTTTGTTACTGAAGTTAGTAAGTTTATGCAGGCTGGATATATTTTAAAATATTATTAGTTTGGCATGATTTGTGAAAATTTAATTATACTTTTAAAAATTACCAAACGTTTAAAAATAACAACTTACCATGATGAAAAAAAGCTTAACATTGGTATTATTAGCCTTAATGATCCAGATTAGTTTTGCGCAAGAAAGAGAGGAGCAAAATGAAAACGACGATATCCAAACCATTTTCTCCGATCGAAATTTAAAATTTACGGGTGGTTTTATAGCTCCTGAAATTAAAGTAGGGAATATGAAT
Organism: uncultured Bacteroidales bacterium; assembly: GCA_964635605.1. Taxonomy (GTDB): domain Bacteria; phylum Bacteroidota; class Bacteroidia; order Bacteroidales; family UBA12077; genus UBA12077. The sequence goes on from CAZWPU010000132.1 coordinate 3,382, forward strand.
GATGATAATGGAATTTTTGTTGGAGGGCGAATGGGAGCTATTTTTAACGACCGTTTTTCAATTGGTTTAGGTGGTTACGGTTTAACGACCAAAAGTTCATTTAATTATGATTTCGCTGTTGTAGGCCCTGAACCTATACGAAATGTTCGTATTGGTATGGGTTATGGTGGTTTAGCGTTGGAATATGCTTTTTTTAGCAAAAAAGCCATTCATTTTACCGTTCCTGTTTTAGTTGGTGCCGGAGGATTTGTATTTTACGAAGGAACAGACAATTATTGGGATGAGTTTAATGAATATGAAAGTACTGCTGCATTTTTTCTTGAGCCAGGAATCAACCTTGAATTAAACTTATTTAAGCATTTTAGATTTAATATGGGTGCATCGTATCGATTGGTTCAGGGAACCAGCCTGGATGAAAATAGATTGGGTGCTATAATTTCCGACGATGATTTATCGGATTTTACAGTTAATGCATCTTTAAAATTTGGATTTTTTTAGTATGGGATTCTTTCATAGCAATATATGAAGTATTTTAAAAAAGCTGTTTTTTTAATTAGAACAGCTTTTTTATTTTTGGGTAAGATTCAATGAGATATGATACACAAAATTGGGATTATTGGTAGCGGAAAAATGGGACAGGATATTTTTAATTTTCTGAACGATTTTAATTTTCAAATGGTTTGGTTTGTCCGTAATTCTGAAAAAAAAGAGAAATTAGAAAAATCATATTTGAAAAAACTTTCGCGGCAGTTAAAGCATTATTTAATTACCCGGGAACAATTTGCGCAAAAATCTAAAAACCAAATAACCGGGTATTTAAGCGATTTATCGAGTTGTGATTTAATTATTGAAACCATTGTTGAGGATAAAGATGCTAAACTAAATGTATTTTCAGAACTAAAAACAATCATTCAGCCAGGGTGTATCGTCGTTTCCAATTCTTCATCCATTTTACCCTCTTATTTGTCAACCTATTTTCCGGTTGCCGGAATGCATTTCTTTTACCCCGTCGCATTTAAAAATATTGTTGAGCTGATATTGCCCGACAATTATGACTCGGACAGGGCAGAGTGGCTAAAGGATTTTTTAAAATCCATAAATAAAAAATATGTTGTTCAGAATGAACGAAATGCTTTTTTACTGAATCGGTTTTTGTTGGAT
>CAZWPU010000133.1:0-4540 GCA_964635605.1 uncultured Bacteroidales bacterium
TCAGCATATTTGGCTGCAGAACCTTTGGGAACATAGATGTTTAATTTTTGCCCTACTCGTATCATATTTCCACGGATATTATTCCAGTAACGAATTTCTGAGGCTCGTACATTATACCATTCAGCAATAAATCCCAGGTTGTCGCCCGATTTTACCGTGTAAACCAGTTTGTCTCGGTTGGTGGGAGCCGGAGGTATATAATAAGAGCGTTGAGGATTTCGTATCGTATTGTCGGCACTAAAATATATGGAATCTTTATAACTAAAAATGGAGTCTTGTAAATCGATAAATTTACCAGAAAATTCCATAGGCAGGGTTAACCCAAATTCTGTTCCTTTAGCAGGGATGATATCCAGCTTGTATTGTGGATTTAAATCCCGCAATGCTTTGAGAGGAATATCTAAAATTTCTGATACTTGTTTTAAGTGCAGGTTATCATTGATTAAAATGGTATCTGTGGCCAATGAAATTTCAGGATATTTTGGATTAAGGTTATGTTCTTGATAGAAATTCATGGTGTAGGCAGCAGCAATAAATGCAGGCACATATCCGCGTGTTTCGCGGGGAAGAAAATAATAAATTTTCCAAAAGTCTCTGCTTCCACCGGTTCTTCGAATCGCTTTATTTACATTTCCCGGCCCACAATTGTATGCCGCAATAACGAGTGTCCAGTCGTTAAACATGCTGTATAAATCTTTCATAAAAAGTGCTGCAGCATGTGCTGATTTTATAGGATCGCGCCTTTCGTCAACAAATGAGTTTATGGTTAAATCGTACATTCGGGCGGTAGCATACATAAATTGCCACATTCCGGTAGCTCCTACACGGGAAACGGCACGAGGATTTAATGCAGACTCAATAATGGCCATATATTTTAGTTCGGTGGGTAGTCCGTAGCTCTCGAAAATTTCTTCGATTTTCGGAAAATAATAATCCGAAAGGCCGATCATTGCTTCAACACTTTCGTATCGTTGTTTGGTATATACATGGATGTAATTTCGTACAATTTTATTGTATGAAAGATCTATAACCGAAGGTATACTTTGCAATCGTTGAATATAAACCGAATCTGGAAATTCGGGGATGATTGAGTCTGTTTGTTCCTTATTGGTTGAGTAATCTGTTTTAATGGCTTTTTGTAAGTACCATAATTTTAAAAGACTGTCGAGATTTTGATCAAAATTGGTTTGTATATCTAATGCTGTTCTCAGACTGTCTTTATTTTGTGAAGTATTTTTTGAAAAAGCAGTAAAGATGATTGAACAGGATAATAGGATTGAAAGTATAGCTTTTTTTGTCATGATTGCTGCTTTAGATGAAATCAACATTTTCTAAGAGGCCAAAATAACAAACAAAAGATTAAAAAATGAAATAAAATTTGTTATATAATGTTAATCGTAAAAAATAAAAATTTATTTAAAAATTTACTCTGCACGTAAACCCAAGAGCATTTTGGTTATCTACAGAACGCATAAGTGAAGGTTGAACGTTTAACGATAAATCTTCGCTTATATCATAATCAAATAAATGCGCATCAACGGTAGCATCAATAATATTAAGCATATAAACTCCAGCCAGAACAATTACATTTAAGTCTCTGTTACGCCGATGATAATCTTTTAGCCGGAGAATTATATTTTTATCGGTATATCCCTCAAATTCAGTTATTTTTCCAGTGTCGAATTCGGCATAAGCATTTTTATATTTATTGTATTGGTTGTTATTAAAATCGAAAGCATAAATAAAAACACCTGTTACCCCATATATAATTGGTAGTTTCCAGTATTTTTGGTTATAAACCTGACCTAATCCGGGCACAACAGCTGAATACATGGTTGCTTTATGTGGAGAATGAACCTGTTCTTTAGGGTTAGATACAATATCTTTTTCTGAGTTATCTGAAGGATTTTGAGCTTTAGTGTTTAAAACAATACATATCAAAACCAATGTTCTGAAAATGATATATATGGGCTTATTGAAATTTGTTCCCAGCAAAATATTATTTTTTAATGTTTACCGGGTGCAAAATTATTTCATTTTATCAATAATTCCCATAATTCTTTCTAAATCTTCATCCGATTTAAAAGGAATTATGATTTTCCCGCTTCCTTTATTGTTTCTTTTAAAGTCTACTTTCGATTTAAAGTGGTCTTTCAGATGTTTTTGTAATTGTTGGTACTCTTCCGGTAATCTAACTTTTTCTTTAGCGTTATTTTTTTTCGGGGTATTAATGTCACGGATTAGATCTTCGGTTTTGCGAACTGATAATCCTTCATCGATAATTTGATAATGAATTTTTAGCTGGGTTTTGGGATTTTCGATATTTATCAATGCGCGGGCGTGGCCCATAGATATTTGTTTATCGCGAATCCCTAACTGTATTTCGGCCGGAAGTTTTAATAATCTTAAATAGTTGGAGATGGTTGAACGCTTTTTACCTACACGGTCGCTCATGCTTTCCTGGGTTAGTTTACATTCTTCCATTAACCGCTGGTAGCTGATGGCAATTTCAATTGCATCTAGATCTTCACGTTGAATGTTTTCTACCAAAGCCATCTCGAGCATTGCTTGATCATCGGCAAAACGAACATAAGCAGGAATTTTCTTTAGTCCGGCAATTTGAGCTGCTTTATAGCGCCTTTCACCTGTGATAAGCTGAAATTTTGTATCATCAACTTTACGCACTGTAATGGGTTGAATGATTCCAAGCTGGCGAATGGAGTCAGCTAATTCATTCAAGGCCTCTTCATTAAATTTTGATCTTGGCTGAAAAGGGTTGGTTTCAATTTTGTTAATATCAATTTCGTTAACGGCATCAGCCGTTACCGTTTTTTCTTGCCCTGCATCGTCAATTAATGCTCCTAATCCTCTTCCTAATGCATTTCGTTTTGCCATCTTCTATATCTTATTGTTAACTAATTAATCAACTATTTTGTCGGCATTTGCCATCTTCGTTTGATCGTTATTTTGTAAAAGCTCTTTCGCAAGATTCAGATAGTTCATAGCTCCTTTGGAAGCTGCATCATACATTACCACTGGTTTGCCATAACTTGGCGACTCGCTGAGCTTAATGTTTCGTTGAATAATGGTTTCGAAAACCATATCCTGGAAATGTTTTTTAACTTCATCCACCACCTGATTGGATAGTCTTAACCTTGGATCGTACATGGTTAAAAGGAAACCTTCAATCTCAAGCTCTTTATTTAATCGGGTTTGAATAATTTTTATGGTATTAAGTAATTTTCCTAATCCTTCAAGAGCAAAATATTCGCATTGAACCGGAATGATGACTGAATCGGAAGCTGAAAGTGCATTCACGGTAATTAACCCAAGGGATGGAGAGCAATCAATTAAAACGTAATCGTAATCATCTTTTACTTTTTCAACGACTTCTTTTAGCTTATATTCCCGGTTAGGTTGATTAAGCATTTCTATTTCGGCACCTACCAAATCAATATGAGATGGAATAATATCCAGACGTTCTACTTCACTATTAAGGATGATGTTTTTAGGATCTTGATCTTCGATAAGGCATTCGTAGATACTCGTTTTTATTGCTCTTATATCAAACCCTATTCCTGATGTAGCGTTAGCTTGGGGATCGGCATCAATAATTAATACTTTTTTTTCTAAAATAGCTAAGCTGGCAGCCAAATTTATAGCAGAGGTGGTTTTACCTACTCCGCCTTTTTGGTTTGCTAATGCAATAACTTTTGCCATATATTTTGTTTTTTTTGATTTTGTAGTTGTAATTAGCCCGATTTTTAAAAATCAGGAATTCAAAAATACAATTTTATCACATTTATTATTTTTCGTGTAATAAGAATTGTAAACAATTTTTTTAGAGTTATAAACATTTTATTAACAAAATCAATGTCTGTTCGATTCAAAAGCTTGATTAATAAAAAAGTAATTATCTTTTATGAATTAAAAAAATGATGCCCGTATTTTAAATATAGAATTTTAGAAATATTTTTCAAGCGCTTCTTTAAGTAATTGTTCTTTATTTACTGGCACAACGCCTACTTTTTCACAAACCTGTCCACCGGCAAGGTTTGACAGGCTTGCTATAACTTCGGGTTCTAATCCTGCAGCCAAACAAAGACTTGCTGTACCTATAAGTGTGTCTCCGGCCCCCGAAACATCGGCAATGTCTCTTATTTCGGCAGGAATCGTTTTGTAACCATCATTTGTGCTAATAAATACTCCTAACTCTGAAAGGGTAACAAAAATATATTTGGCTGATAGTTTATGGTGTAAAAGCTTCGATGCTTCATGAATGCCCTTAAAATTACCTTTAGGGATATCAATTTTTGATCCTTCAACCAGTTCTTTAAAATTGGGTTTAAAAAGAGTAACCTTCTGATACTCCATAAAATTCCTTTTTTTCGGATCAACCAGTGTAGGGATATCATTTTTATGGGCATACTCAACTATCGACCGGATTACTTTTGGGGTAATACATCCTTTATCATAATCTTCAAAAATGATGGCATGGATCTTTTGGTCTGCCAGTATACTTAAAACATGATGGATAAAC
>CAZWPU010000134.1:0-1438 GCA_964635605.1 uncultured Bacteroidales bacterium
ACAGCACAGCTGGTTATTGGTGATGCATTGGCAGTATGCTTGCTGGAGTATAGAGGATTCTCATCCGAAGATTTTGCCAAAGTACATCCTGGGGGAGCCCTTGGAAAAAAACTATATATGCGAGTTAGTGATTTATATAAAAATAACGAAACTCCTAAAGTATCTATTAACGAAAATGTTAAAAATGTAATTATTGAAATCAGCTCCAAAAGGCTTGGAGCAACAGCTGTTTTGGATGAAAAAAATCAATTAAAAGGGATCATAACTGATGGAGATATTCGAAGGATGTTACAAAACTTCGATCATTTCGAAAAATTAACCGCTAAAGATATTATGTCACCCAATCCTAAAACAATCTCGAAAAATGAGTTGGCCATAAATGCATTTAATCTAATGGAAGGCAATAATATTACCCAGTTAATTGTGGTTCAAAAAGAAAAATATTTAGGAATGGTTCATTTACATGATATTTTAAAAGAAGGTATTGTTTAGCATGGCACGTAGCAACAATATGACTTTTCTAGAACATCTTGAAGAATTAAGATGGCATCTGATACGTGCATTTGCATCCGTTATAATTGTTGCTATTGTGGCATTTATCTTTAGCGATATCGTTTTTAACCATATTATTTTAGCACCCAAAAATCCTGATTTTTTCACTAACAAAATGCTATGCTTTTTAGGAAATAAGGTTAACATCCCCAAACTATGCATTAATGCTGAATCTTTTCAGATTATTAACATTAAAATGGCAGGGCAGTTTACAATTCATATCACTATTTCTATTTTTGCAGGGATAATTGTTGCTTTCCCATATATTTTCTGGGAATTTTGGAACTTTATAAAACCTGCATTATACGAAAATGAATTAAAACACAGCAGAGGAGCAGTAACTATTAGTTCTCTATTATTTATAATGGGTGTGTGTTTTGGTTATTTTATTATTGCTCCTTTATCCATCCACTTTCTGGGCTCATACAATGTTAGCGATCAGGTTTTAAATCAAATCAATCTTAAATCATATATCGGAACGGTGACCTCCGTTACATTAGCAGCAGGAGTTATTTTTGAACTTCCAATATTAATTTATTTTTTAAGTAAAGCAGGGTTGGTAACTCCTGAATTTCTTCGGAAATACAGGCGACATGCCGTTATTATAGTAATGGTGCTTGCCGCAACAATTACTCCTCCCGATATTTTCAGCCTAATATTGGTTACATTTCCCTTACTAATTCTTTACGAAGCGGGAATTGTTATATCAAAAAAAGTTGTAAAAAAATTACAACCCTAAGGCTATTAAGCTTATTTTTAATATTTGATTAATCTCAATCAGGATGAAAAGGAGGCTTTGTAATTGGTTATTATTTATCATCTTTATTCTGCAATCAACACTGGCTTTGAGTCAAATTACCAAAGTCAGAGGTGTTATTAAAGATTC
>CAZWPU010000134.1:1538-4530 GCA_964635605.1 uncultured Bacteroidales bacterium
TATACCTATAAATTATACAATAAAATAGAAATTGATATAAACAATGTAAACGATCAGTTAAAAAATAACAGGCTATTAAAAGATTTTCAGTTTATTTTCGATTATACCGACACCTCGGCAATTACCGGGAAACCCTATTTACCTATTTTTATTACCGAATCGTTTTCCGAATACTACTATCAAAAAGAACCCAAAATAGAACGAGAAATTATAAAAGCAACCAAAATATCAGGAGTTGAAAACCAAAGCCTTTCGCAATTTACCGGAAAAATGTACCAGAAAATAAATATTTATGAAAATTTTGAAAGAGTTTTTGAACCTGGTTTTGTAAGTCCTATTGCCGATTTTGGGTTGTATTATTATAAATATTATTTAATCGATAGTGCTTTTATCGAGAACCAATGGTGCTACCACATTTCTTTTGTACCTAAAAGAAAACAAGAGCGAACTTTTCATGGGTCTTTCTGGGTCCACGATACAACCTTTGCCATAAAAAAAATTCAAATGCGAATGGCCAATGATGTTAATATCAATTTTATTAATGATTTTGTGGCAGAATATGAATACGAACAAATTAACGACAGCATTTGGTTTATGAAAAACGAAAAGCTCTTTTTTGATTTTAACCTTACGGACCGGACATTGGGGTTTTTCGGAAAAAAAACAACACATTATAAAAACATCAATATCAATGCAGAACTCCCAAAACAGGTGCAAAAAATTAATGATAATGTAATTGTAGAGGAAAATGCTATTATTAATGATGAAAAATTTTGGATAAAAAACAGGCCTATCAACCTAACACCTAAGGAAATAAAAATATACGAGATGGTTGATTCCATAAAGCAAGTGCCTATTTACAAAACATACGAAAAGATAGTGATGATGTTTGGAATGTATCACTACGAAATAGGCTTGTTTGAACTAGGCCCTTACTATAAAATCTTTAGTTTTAATGAGATTGAAGGAAACAGAATCCGCTTAAGTGGAAGAACAAGCAATAATTTCAGTACAAACATAATGATTAACGCCCATGTTGCTTATGGAGAAAAAGACAATCGCTTTAAATATGGCGGTGGTTTTATTTATTTATTCGACAAAAATCCAAGATTAGCTATTGGGTCACAATATAAATATGATATCCAACAATTAGGGCAAAGTCCCAATGCATTAACCGAAGATAATTTTTTCACTTCTATCTTAAGACGAAATCCTAACTACAAACTAACGATGGTAAAAGACTTTAATGTTTTTATCGAAAAAGAATGGTTCCAGGGATTTTCCAACATGCTTACATTCAATTACAAAAGCATAGAACCAACAAATTATATACCTTTTCAAAAAACAACACAAACAGACATCGCAATGTATAATGCGGTAACTACCAGCGAAATTAACCTAAATGTCCGATTTGCTAAAAATGAGAAATATTTACGTGGTGAATTTGAACGTATAAATCTTGGAACCAACGATCCGGTGCTTAACCTTAATTTCACAGCAGGAATAAAAAATCTTTTAGGTTCCGATTACGAATACTATAAAATAAATGCTAACCTTGCCCATAAAGTACCCATAAGCCCGTTAGGATATTTCAAATATATTATTGATGCAGGCCAGGTTTTTGGTACCGTTCCCTACCCGCTTTTAAAATTACATGAGGGTAATGAGACTTATGCTTTCGACCGATATGCATTTAACATGATGAATTATTACGAATTTGCAAGCGACAGGTATCTAAGCGTTTACGCCGAACATCACTTTCAAGGATTTTTCCTGAATAAAATTCCATTAATCCGAAAGTTAAAATGGAGGGAAGTAGTCTCTGGGAAGGCTTTAATTGGAGAAGTAAGTAACCGGCATGAAAAAACCATGGATTTCCCCGACGGATTATATCAAGTTAATGATCCCTATTTAGAAGCCGGAGTGGGCATAGAAAATATATTTAAAATTTTCCGGATAGATGCCTTGTGGCGTTTATCATATCTTAATCATCAAAATATCGAAAAATTTGGATTAAGGGCAACCGTACAAATTATATTTTAAAAATTGCATTAAAAAAGTTATACATTTGTAAAAAATAAATTTTAATAATGAGTCAGGAGCATCGAGTACAATTACGAACAGAAAACTTAATCAAAAAATACCGTTCGAGAACTGTCGTAAACAAAGTTTCTGTTGACGTTAAGCAGGGCGAAATTGTAGGCCTGCTTGGTCCAAATGGAGCCGGTAAAACAACTACTTTTTATATGATTGTTGGATTGATTACTCCATATTCGGGTAAAATTTATCTTGATAATAAAGATATTACCAAAGAACCGGTATATAAACGAGCACAAATGGGTGTTGGATATCTGGCACAAGAAGCTTCGGTTTTTAGAAAATTAAGTATTGAAGATAATATCAAAGCCGTATTGGAAATGTCAAATATGTCAAAAGAGGAACAAAAAGAACGGCTTGAAAATCTTTTGGACGAATTTGGATTACAAAAAATACGAAAAAGTTTAGGAATACAACTATCCGGAGGTGAAAGACGAAGAACAGAAATAGCCAGAGCACTGGCCATAAAACCAAAATTCATCCTACTCGACGAACCATTTGCCGGAGTTGATCCTATTGCTGTTGAAGATATTCAGGAAATTGTAGGAAAATTAAAAGAAAAAAATATCGGCATTTTAATAACCGACCATAATGTGCACGAAACCCTTTCAATTACCGACCGTGCCTATTTACTTTTTGAAGGTTCCATATTAAAAGCAGGAAATGCTCAAGAGCTGGCCAATGATGAACAGGTTCGCCGGGTTTACCTAGGTAAAAATTTTGACCTTAGAACCATTGGATTAAATAATGAGTAAAGACCTGAAAAATAAAAAATTGTATCCACTACAAACTTTTTTTCTGATTTTTCTTTTTCTAAAAAAATTATAATATATTTGCACTCACTTTTGCGGATGTGGCGTAATTGGTAGCCGCGCTAGACTTAGGATCTAGTGCC
>CAZWPU010000135.1:0-4518 GCA_964635605.1 uncultured Bacteroidales bacterium
AAAAATTAAGCGTTACACCACTGATATTAAAATTTTCAATAGCTCTTAGCGTTTGTACCCCATATAAATATTCAGTAGGAACTTCTCTATCCCCTAATAAATCATGCTCTTTTCGTGTTCTACCCGATTCATATTGAGCGGCAACATTCAGCATTCTATTATTGGCATGACGCATTCGCCGAGAAATAACCCGGGCAATATTACTGAATATAATCACAGCTGCCGGGCCATTTTCATCAAAATACTTTTTGCTTATACTAAAAACAGTAGTATCCATTAAAGCTCGTGCCGAAGTAGAATGTGGTGAATCATTTGCCCAAGAGCCTTCCCCTAAAAAATCCCCTTTACTAAAATAAGAAAGCTTGGTTTCGGAACCAAAATGTACGGTTTTAAAAAGTTCAACCTCACCCTTATAAATGATGAATATATCCGTACGAGGGCCATTTTCTTCGAATAACAAATCTCCTTTTGAATACTTTTTAACCTCAATATATTCAGCTAAAATATTTAATCCCTTTTCAGAAAGACCTTTAAAAAGCTCTATTCCTTTAACAAACGTTAAAATTGTATTATTATCCATTATAATTTCATATTTTAATTTAAAATCCAAAATTACGAACAAATTTATTTAATATAAATTAAAATCGTTGTATTTTTAAAAAAAGAAACCGCCCCTTTTACAGGTGCGGCCTCTTTTAACCTAAACCATCTTACATTAAGGAACTAAATATCGAACTAAGGTTTTTCCGAAAATTGTAAAACCTCCGCATCGATAAACTCTTCAAAAAGATCATGAACATATTTTATATCTAAAGCATTTCCAATGCTCATATTTGCTGTTTTATATATTTCATTCGAAATATGTTTTATTTGATTTTGATTGGCAATAAGTACCTGAATAGGATCAATATCTTCAACATTAAACTTACCTTGAGATTTTTTCAGGATAGCCAAATTATTATTAATTATTTGCTTTATTCGTTTGTGCGATTGTGTAACTGTTGCTAATCGATGTCCGATAATACCAATTACCTCGCAGGTTTCGGCATCAATTACAGGACATCCTGAATTTCCTTGTTTAATACTTGAATCAATCTGTAGATATCTTAATCCATTAGTATCAAAAAATACAGAGGAAATAATTCCTTGTTTTATAGCTAAATTTTCTCGATCAAGCTGATATCCCAATAAAGCAATGGGTTGCCCTATATTAATCTCTTCGGATGGCTGTTTTAATTTTAAAGATTTAATCTTCTTAAACTCATCAAAATCAATGTTAATGGCGGCAAATGGAATTCTTTTATTTTCAAAATTACGTATAATCCGCTGTTTTAATTCGCTCATCGGAATTTTAACACTTGCTTCTTCTGTAAATCCATCGTCTTTTAAAAACCGAATACAAACCTCACTGGCTTTATAAATCTTGTAAATATAATCGTCGGTAATTAAAAAATGGTCGTTAACTTTAAAACCAGTCATTGAAATAATTTTTATTCCAGAGGAACTGTAAAAGTTTAACTGGCATACTGCATTTTGACATCTTTTCCAAACGGTATGGTACATAATTTTGTTGGGTTTTATAAGGTTTTTAATTGGGATATTGATTTTTGTATTTCAAAAACTTTGTGCTCAAATAGCTTTGAAATGATTTGATCCATTATTTCGTGCTCAGTAGAAATAATGTTCATATCCTTAATTACTCTTGTATTTTCGAATGAAATATCATTCCCGTCAACTAGTATTTCTATTTTATAACCACTATCTTGTTTTGTTGTCCAGCGATTAATAATACCATCAGGAGTAGAATAAATTTTATGATACAAAACAAGTGTTAATTCATTTTCTTTTCCTTTTACCCTTACATCAATATTAAGTAAATTCATTTTTAAGATTTAGGTTTAGGTTTATTTATGTAATTATTTTACTGTTTCTTAAAAAAATCTAATACACGATATAAAAAAAAACAGCGTAACAATCAAAAACAAAACAAGAACACCAAAATCGACAGGATAAACAGATACAATTTTATTTTTTATTGCGTAAAAAAGTTTTTTCATTCAAATAAAATTTCATAATTTCCCGTTTCTTTTTGATAAGGCTAAAGTAAATATTTATAAGAAAGAAAAAATAGTGACTTTTTTATCGTATGGATTTCAAAAATAACCGTATGTATTTTAAAAATAACCGTATTTCAGGTCATCGTTTATATCTAAAAAACGATGAATGTTCATAACCGAACACTCAGTGCTCCGTTTTCGGGCACTATAAATAGTTGTTTAAAAAAAAATATGAATTCAAAAGCTTAAATATCAATAAATTATTAATTTTGGCACAGATTGTGAATAAATAAAACAAATATTGTGAAATAATTTAAATAATATCATGAATATGAAATTGCATCAAATAATCTTAACATTAGTAATTACAATCGTTTCCCTTAATTCATTAAAAGCCCAGGAAGTATGGTCGCTAAGAGATTGTATCAATTATGCCATTGACCATAACCTAACGGTAAAAAGACAAGAATTGTCAGCAGAAATTGCAGAAAAAAACTATTTACAGTCGAAAATGGAATTGTTACCTAATCTCAACGCAAGTGGAAACCATTATTACAATTCAGGGAAAGCAATCAATTATGATACGTATACATATGAGAATCAGGATTTTCAGGGTGGAAGTTTATCCCTTACTTCAGAAATGGAAATATTCAAAGGTTTAAAAAAATATAATAATATAAAGAGTAATCGTTTTAATTTTCTTGCCCAATTACAAAATACTGAAAAAGCTAAAAATGATATTACTTTAAATATTACTACTGCATATTTACAGATTTTATTAAACAAAGAGCTGGTTGATAACGCAAAGGAACAACTGCAAATTACACTAGAACAAATAGACAAAACAAAAAAACTTGTAGAAATAGGTAATGCTGCCAAGGGAGATTTACTTCAAATACAGGCACAAGCAGCAGCAGAAAAAGCAGAGTTGATTAATAAACAAAATAATCTAAAAATTGCTTATTTAGACTTAACTCAATTATTAAATCTTGAAAGTGTTGAAGGTTTTGAAATAGAGTTCCCTGAAATACCTGACATTACAGAAAAAACAGATAAAAATAGTGTTGCGAATATTTATAATAATGCATTGGAAATATTACCTGAAATAAAGAGTGCTGAATATCAGGTTAAAAGTTCAGAAAAAACACTGGATGCTTCCTATGGAAATCTTAGTCCATCAATATACATTGGTTATCAATATCAATCAAGATATAATGAACTAGCTCAAAATATTAATGATCCAACGAATCATTATCCCTATATGGATCAAATTAGCGATAATGCGAGTCAGGCTATTTATGTAGCTTTACAAATTCCAATTTTTAATCGCTGGCAAACGAAAACGTCTATCGACCAGGCAAAAATAAACCTGGCTGATTCAAAATTAAATTTAGAATTACAAAAGCAAAATGTATATAAAACTATCCAACAAGCCAATGCTCAGGCAACAGCAGCTCAGGAGAGATATAAGGCTAACCTGGAATCGGCACAATCGATGGCAGAAGCTTTTCGGTACACCGAACAAAAATACGAGGTAGGAATGGTTGATATTATTGAATACAAATCGGCTAAAAATGAGTATAACATTGCGCTGTCAAATGTAGCTCAAGCTAAATACGAGTTTATTTTCAGGAAAAAAATATTAGAATTTTATAAAGGAGAGCAAATTGAACTATAAAAATATTTCATGGTAAAATTTAGGGGTTAATTGAATTATTCAACGATTTTATAGTTTAGGATTAATATAGTTGGTTTTTAATTTTTGTTTGCTTTTTATAAAGTCCGGGGTTTTTCCCGGGCTTTTTTTAAAAAACTTTCTCTAAACAGGTAAAAGGAACTTTTTGTTTTGGATATAGAATATCGCCGGTTTGGGAGAATCCCAGCTTTTCGTATAATTTAATAAGCTTTTTATTAGCACTTGTAACATCAAGTCTTACTGATTTATAGTTATTTTCTTGTGCAAATTTCTCAACAAATTCAATTAACTTTCGACCCACTCCTTTACGTTGCCAGGTAGGAAACACAGCGATTCTATGAATTACTATAAATTTGCCCTCGTTATTATTCCAAACTACATCGTTAAATACTTCATCTTGTTTTTCATCGAAAGTAATGGTAGCCACAGGAACACCTTTGTTTATCATTAAATACAAAGATCCTTTTTCAATTTCCTGTATTAATCTAAAAGTATCGGGATAAGAAATATTCCACTGATAAATATTGTTTTTATTAAAATCTTCAATACATTGCCGCAACAAATACATGATCTCAATTAAGTTCTCTGATATGGCTTTTTGTATATGCATTTTATTTTTTAAGGCCTTTTATTAATCAATATAAAACAAATGTAAACATTTATTTAAATTTGTTATTCAAAAATAAATATAAAAACAATTTCTAAAATTAAAAAATTAAAATTATCTTAATAATTTATTATGATAAAAATCGTTACATTTTTACA
>CAZWPU010000136.1:0-4510 GCA_964635605.1 uncultured Bacteroidales bacterium
CCTTAGTTGCTCAATGGTTTTTACACTTTTAGCCGAAGCCATTCTTTTAATCTGATGTTTGTATGGATGTAATTTTGATTTCCGCCTTTCGGCGTATTGAAATTTTAATAAACCTTCAATACCCTTTTTTAAATAGATTTTAGTCCAATCAGCAATAGAATCTTCATGGATTCCTAACAATTGTGTAATATTTTCGTTTTTTTGCCCTTCGTCTTTTAAAAGAATACAATATAATCTTTTTAAAATGTTTTTTCGGTTCTGATTTTCCCGAACAAGCTTTCTTAACTCGTTTTCCTGTGTCTGAGTAAGATTTACTTTATAACTCATGGATGCAAGATATTTTTCATACAAGTTATAAAAACGGAAATTTAAAAGCAAGTATTTATAAGATATTTTGTTCATTCATTTTATTTCGGTGGATAAATAAAATCCAAATATTTTGAATGATTTGATCGAAAGGTATTATTTTTACCCCAATCAAAAATAATTAATTTTAAAAAGATTGTGCAACAAACATTAATTGTAATTCTTGGCCCTACGGGTATAGGTAAAACCGACCTAAGCATTGATATTGCCCGTAAGTTGGGTACGGAAATTATATCTTCCGATTCACGCCAGATTTATAAAGAATTAAAAATTGGAACGGCCGTACCTTCTGATGCACAGTTAATGAAAGTAAAACATCATTTTATAGGGAATAAATCCATTTACGACTATTACAATGCCAGTATGTTTGAATTCGAGGTGCTTGAATTGCTAAATGAATTATATAAAACTTATAATCAGGCAGTAATGACTGGCGGGTCGGGAATGTATATTCAGGCAGTTTGCGATGGCATAGATGAACTTCCTACCATTGATACGCAATTGCGTAATGATTTACTACAAAAATACAATGATGAAGGAATTGAAAGTTTGCGTATCCAGCTAAAAATGCTGGATCCTGAGTCGTACCAAAAAATGGATTTAAAGAATCCTAAACGTATTCTTAAAGCTCTTGAAGTTTCGATACAAACCGGAAAACCGTATTCTTCATTTCTTACCCGGCCAAAAAAGGAGCGGCCGTTTCATATTTTAAAAATAGGATTACAACGTGATCGGGAGGAGCTGTACGAAAGAATCAATAAACGGGTTGACGAGATGGTTCCAGAAGGGTTAGTAGAAGAAGCCCGTAGATTTTTCAAGGATCGTCATTTAAACTCTTTAAATACCGTGGGGTATAAAGAACTTTTTGAACATTTCGAAGGCAAAATCAGTTTAACTAAAGCCATTGAGTTGATTAAACGAAATTCAAGGCATTATGCTAAACGACAAATGTCCTGGTTTAGCCGGGATAAAGAAATATCCTGGTTCCATCCGGAAAGCAAACAAAAGATTATTGATTTTATCCAAAACAATATATAAATGAATAACGAATACAAAAATTTTAATATCAGGGTTTATGGGTTGTTTATAAATTTTCAAAAGGAAATTCTGGTTAGTAATGAGTATCAGCTTGATATGAAGATGACCAAATTCCCGGGGGGAGGAATGCATTTTGGCGAGGGGGCGAAGGATTGTTTAAAACGTGAAATTATGGAGGAAATGGGACAGGAGATTGAAATAACCGAACATTTTTACACTACCGATTATTTCCAGCCTACTTATTTTTACGCTAATTTTCAGTTGGTTAGTATTTATTACCTGGCAAAATTCAAAAATGCTTTAAAATTTAAGGTATCTACAAAACCATTCGATTTTCCCGAACTTAAAAATGGAAATATGTCTTTTCGTTGGGTTTCTATTGCCCAATTATCCGAAATGGATATGACCTTTCCTGTAGATCAGAAAGTGGTTGGTTTATTAAAACAGCGGATTCTATAGCTTTTTTATCCCTTCGATAAATTTCTCCCAACTAAATTTATCTTTTTCAATGGCTGCATTCTTAGAGAATCCTTCTTCACGCTGGTTTTCATAAAAATCGAATAAAGCATCTGCCACCGATTGTGGGTTTATTGCTGTAATATAGCCCACTTTTTGATGAGGGACAATCTCTGCCAGACCTCCAACATCGGTAACCAGCATGGGCCGTTCAAAATGATAGGCAATTTGAGTAACTCCGCTTTGTGTTGCATTTTTGTAGGTTTGTACTACCATATCTGATGCACAAAAATAATATTTTACTTGATCTGCGGGGACGAAACCATTGGTAAAGATAATTCGATCCGCTAAATGATGTTTTGCCACCAAATCGTCATAATATTTACGTTCTTCATAAAATTCACCGGCCACCATTAATTTTATCGGGAATTTGGATAATCTTTTGTCTGCCAGAGCATTTATAAGAATATCAAGGCCTTTATATTTTCTAATGATTCCAAAAAATAACAGATATTTATATTCAGATGAAAGATTAAGATTTTTTAAGGATTCCTGTTTCGGGATTTTTTCTCCAAAGGTGTTATAAATAGGGTGGGGAATAAATATCTTATTTTGATTTGTGGTAAACTGCTCTAAATCTTTTAATACAGATCTTGACATCGCAATAAATCCATCGCATTGATTGACAAAGTATTTGGTTAGCTGGGTTTTAAGAGGAAAATTTTCGTGCGGAATTACATTATGCATAATTCCAATAATCTTTGCACTACTATTTTTTTTAATTTGTTTAGCTATTGTTCCTAAACATGGAGCCATAAAGGGCATCCAATAATGTATAATAACTTGTTCGGGTTTTTCTTTGGCTATCCTGTTTCCAATTTTAATCCAGTTAAATGGATTTATTGAGTTTATTGAGACATCAATAGGGATATGATCGGGTTTGTATCCTTCAGCAAATTGCGTTTTCCCGGGAAAGAGAAATCCCGGATACTGGAGCGAGAAGGTGTAAATTTTTACGCGCTGATTTGTTTGCAGGTAGCTTTGTGCCAGTGCATGGTTAAAATCAGCAATACCTCCGCGTAATGGATATGCAGGGCCAATAAGTATTTTTGTCAAAACTATAAGTTTATTTTTTGCTCAATTTGGTAATTATTTCTATCCGATGAACTTCGTGATATCAATTCGCCTAAAAATCCAGCCAGGAATAGTTGCGTACCCATAATCATGGATGTAAGGGCGATATAAAAAACGGGGCTATCGGTTACTAAAGGTGCTTTTATATTATTCCATAAAAAGTAGAGTTTTTGTCCGCCAAGCCAGGCAGCAGCAAGAAATCCGGCAAAAAACATTAACGTGCCCAGGGTCCCGAAAAGATGCATGGGCCGTTGACTGAATTTTGAAATAAAGGTTATGGATAATAAATCAAGATAACCTTTGATAAAACGGTCGATTCCAAATTTAGTAACTCCGTACTTTCGGGCCTGATGTTGCACTATTTTTTCTCCGATATTAGAGAATCCTGCTTTTTTGGCAATTACAGGAATATAACGATGCATTTCGCCATAAACTTCAATATTTTTAACTACCTCGTTTTTATACGCCTTTAATCCGCAGTTAAAATCATGGAGCTTTATCCCGGTAAGTGCACGTGCTGTGCGGTTATATAATTTACTTGGTATAGTCTTGCTTATAGGGTCGTACCTTTTTTTCTTCCATCCGGAAACCAGATCATAATCTTCCTCTTTTATCATCCGAAATAAATCGGGAATTTCATCGGGGTTGTCCTGTAAATCAGCATCCATAGTTATTACCACATCACCGTTAACATCTCTAAAACCAGTATGTAAAGCTGCTGATTTACCATAATTTTTACGAAATTTTATTCCTTTTACTTCCGGATGTATTTCGCTTAGCTCCTGGATTACATGCCATGAATTATCTTTACTTCCATCATCAACCAAAATTATTTCAAAAGTAAATTGATGGGTTGTCATTACTTTTTTAATCCAATGAACCAGTTCTGGCAATGATTCTTCTTCATTTAACAAAGGTACTACTACAGAAATATCCATAATTTATTGTTATCAAATGTCATACTAAGCTCGCAGGAGTATGACAAAATTAGATGTTCAATAGTCACACTTCGACAGGCCTGACTGCCGTCAGGCAGGCTCAGTGTGACTATTATAAAATAAAATTTTTATTCTTCGTCAATGTCTTGCATTGCATTTTGATAAGGATCTCCTTCTTTTTTAAAAAAAGCCGATGTAATTAAAGCAATGATAAATCCCCAAAACATCATTCCCAAAAAGCTAAAAAGGGATATTAGCACAGGAGACATCATTTTTTTCTGCAACGAAAGTCCCATTTCTATCTGCTCATCAGGAATTCCTTGTTTTAAAAGCTGTTCCTCAGCTAATGCCAACATTTTTTCAATATAATCCGGGTCGATTATGCTAATTAGTAAATAATTGTAAATACCAAATATAAGAGAAGCAATTAATACAATGATTGTGCTAAATCCTAAAGCCTTACCATAAGAAATAACACCATTCAGGTTATTTTCCCGGTAGGATTTAACTCCCCAAATCAAGAAAGCAATGATGATTACATAATTAACATAACCTAGATATTTATTTAGATGTAAATT
>CAZWPU010000137.1:0-4502 GCA_964635605.1 uncultured Bacteroidales bacterium
CGAATATTATAATAGAAAATAAATTGTTTTTGTTTAATTTGCATGTGATTTCTTAAAGGAAAAAAATAAATCATGAATATTGATACACTTTTGGCTATATCGCCTATTGACGGACGTTATCGAAACAAAACAGAAAATCTTGCAACCTATTTTTCAGAATTTGGATTAATAAAATATCGTGTACTTGTTGAGATTGAGTATTTTATCGCCTTATGCGAAATTCCTTTGAATCAGCTATCCGGATTTGACAAAAATAAATATACGTTATTAAGGCAAGTTTATCAGGATTTCAAGGTTGAAGATGCCCAACAAATTAAAGATATTGAAAAAGTAACCAATCATGATGTAAAAGCGGTTGAGTATTTTGTAAAAGAAAGATTTGATGATTTTCAACTCGGATCATATAAAGAATTTATCCATTTTGGATTGACATCGCAGGATGTAAACAATACTGCTACACCTTATTCGTTGCGTGATGCGATGGAAAATGTTTTTTATCCCGTTTTTTACGATTTAATGAATAAGCTCAAGCAATTGAGTAAAGATTGGGAAAAAATTCCTATGCTTGCACGGACTCATGGGCAGCCTGCTTCACCTACACGACTTGGAAAGGAAATTGCTGTTTTTTTGGTACGATTGGAAGAGCAGTTAAAGCAACTTAAATCCATTCCTTTCTCTGCAAAATTTGGCGGAGCAACGGGTAATTTTAATGCTCATCATGTGGCTTTCCCTGAAGTCGACTGGAATAATTTCGGAAATCATTTTGTAAACAATATTTTGCAGCTAAACAGGTCTTTCCCGACTACCCAAATTGAACATTACGATAATATGGCTGCATTTTTTGATGCTTTAAAAAGAATAAATACGATTTTTATTGACCTTTCCCGCGATTTCTGGACGTACATCTCGATGAACTATTTTAAGCAAAAGATTAAAAAAGGAGAAGTGGGATCATCAGCCATGCCGCACAAGGTAAACCCTATCGATTTTGAAAATGCAGAAGGAAATCTGGGAATTTCTAATGCGATGTGCGAACATTTAGCGCTTAAATTGCCAATATCAAGGTTGCAACGCGATTTAACCGATTCTACCGTATTGCGGAATATTGGAGTGCCTGTGGCTCATTCTGTTATTGCCTTTCAATCATTGTTAAAAGGGTTGGATAAAGTTCTGGTAAACGAACCGGCTATTGAAAATGATTTAGATGAGAACTGGGCTGTAGTAGCAGAAGCCATACAAACTATTTTACGCCGCGAAGGATACCCAAAACCTTACGAAGCATTAAAAGAACTAACCCGTACAGGCGAGAAAATTACAAAAGAAAGTATTCATCGGTTTATCGACAGTCTTAAGCTGAATGAGAACATTAAAGGAGAATTGAAAAATATTACACCTTTTAATTATACAGGTATTTAATTTTATTTTCGAAAAATAGCCCAATTTATTTTACCTTTGATTGAATCTTAATGGTAAACTCTTTTTATGAGAAAATTTTTTGCCATATTACGTTATCTGATTCCATACTGGAGAAAATCCCTGTTAAGTGTTTTTTGTAATCTGTTGGCTGCGGTTTTTTCAGTGATTTCTTTTACTATGGTAATTCCTTTTTTGGGCATTTTATTTTCAACCCAGAATTTTAATCCTAATCCTATCCCTTTTGAGCTGTCGGTTGAGTCAGTGCAACATAATTTTAATTTTATCCTCGGGCAAATTGTTAATCAGTATGGAACGATCAATGCCTTATTGTTTATTATAGCTATAGTGCTTGCTTTTACGTTGCTGAAAAATATATTTTTATTTATAGGTAAATATCTGATCATTCATATCCGAACAGGAGTGATTAAGGATATAAGGAATGAGCTGATGGAGAAAATCCTGAATTTTGATTTAAGTTATTTCTCCAATGAAAAGCGTGGTGATATTATTTCAAAAATGATTCTTGATGTAAAAGAGATTGAAATGTCAATCATAAGTTCGCTGGAAATGTTTTTTAAAGACCCTGTTTTATTAGTGGTATATGTATATGTATTGTTTCTTATGAGCGCAAAACTTACTTTAATTGCGCTTATTTTGTTTCCGATATCTGCTATTATTATTGGACGTATAGGAAAATCGTTGCGAACAAAATCTTTCCGCGGACAGCAAAAAATGGGCGCATTGATGGGGATGCTCGAAGAAGTTTTATCCGGAATTAAAATTGTGAAAGCTTTTAATGCAGAACATACCGTAAAAAACAGGTTTATTGGAATGAATAAGAGGTTTACCCAATTGTTTAACCGGATTGGGCAACGCAGGGCTTTGGCAAACCCTATAAGTGATATTATTGCAACGGTTACCATTTTAACCATCATGTGGTTTGGCGGGAAAATGGTTTTATCGTCAGAAGCTACCCTAAGTTCGCAGGTTTTTATCGGTTATCTGGCAGTATTTACTCAGGTCATTGCACCAGCAAGATCCATTTCTAACGGATATTATAACATTCAAAAAGGAATGGCTTCTATTCTCAGGGTGAATTCATTACTGGAACATACCTATACTATCAAAGATAAAGAGAATGCCATTGTAATGGATGATTTTAAGCAATCGATTGAATTTAGAAATGTCTATTTCTCGTATGAAACAGAGCAAAAAAATGTGCTTAAAAATATTAATTTAAAAATTAATAAAGGAGAAACCATCGCTTTTGTCGGAGCTTCCGGTTCAGGAAAATCAACGATTGTTGATTTATTACCTCGTTTCTTTGATCCTGATCAAGGAGAAATTTTAATCGATGATATTCCAATAACCGATTTACGGATTACATCATTACGTAATTTATTTGGTTATGTCAATCAACAGCCTGTATTATTTAATGATACCATTTACCATAACATAACATTGGGCGATGAAAATGTTGATCTAACGATGGTTCAAAAAGCTGCTAAACTGGCGAATGCGCATGATTTTATCTCTAAAACAGCACACGGTTATCAGACTAATCTGGGTGAAAGCGGGGATAAACTGTCGTTTGGAGAAAAACAACGAATTACTATTGCCCGTGCTATTTTAAAGAATCCACCCATCTTAATTCTTGATGAAGCAACTTCGGCGTTGGATTATGAATCCGAATATATGGTTCGTGAAGCTATTCAAAATTTAATGAAAAATCGAACAACGATAGCCATTGCTCATAGGTTATCGACCATCAAAAATACTGATCGTATCCTGGTTATCGAGCAAGGTGAGATTATTGAACAGGGAAAACATGATGAACTATTATCCCAAAAAGGACTATATTACCGCCAGTTCAGAATGGAAACTTTTTAAACCATATTTTTTATCCTGACGTATTCATAAATAGTATATTTTTTTATATTTATGAACTCTTTCATGACTGAAAGCAGTAATTAATCAAGTTATATATTGGGTACAAAAACGGATAATCATATTAAGATTTACAAATTGATGAATAAAAAAGTAGTTATTGGTTTAAGTGGAGGAGTGGATAGTACTATAGCAGTCCTGCTGTTAAAACAACAAGGTTATGATGTAACCGGTTTGCATTATCATTTTAACCATGAAAAATATAATGAAAAGGTAAGCGAGGTAGCCCAAAAACTGAATATCCCACTGATTAATCTAATGATTGATGACGATTTTGAAAAGGTAAAACAGCATTTTGCCCATGAATACTTGCAAGGGCGAACACCCAGCCCTTGTACTTTCTGTAACAAGCACATCAAATGGAAAAAATTAGTTGAGTTTGCCAATAAATATAAGTTTGAGTTTATTTCCAGCGGACATTATATACGAAAAATTAATATAGATGGATATGATTATTTAAAAAAAGGGATTGATCCGGTAAAAGACCAATCGTATTTTTTATGGGAACTTGAGTCCGATACCATTAAGCGAATGATTACACCTTTAGGTGATTATACAAAAGATGAGGTGAGGCAATTGGCAAAAGAAAATGGTTTTGAAGATTTAGCCCGGCAAAAAGAAAGTATGGGCGTGTGTTTTTTACAGAATAAAGATTACCGGCAATTTCTTAATGATTATGTACCTGATCATTTAGAAAATATTAACCCAGGGATAGTGAGAGATGAAAATAACCGGATTATTGGAACACATGAAGGTTTTGTTTATTATACGATTGGACAAAAGCGGGATTTACAGTTAACAATAAACTGCCCTGCTTATGTGAGCGAAATTAATGTTGCAAAAAACGAACTAAAAGTTGGCACTAAACCATCATTATATCATCGCCATATCCTTTTAAAAGATATTCATTTGTTAAATCCTGAGGTAGTATCCGAAAATTCTTCGATTCATATAAATATTCGCGGATTAGGGATTAATCCATCCAAACCTGCCATTGTAAAAAGTTTCCATACAAAAATGATGGAGCTTGAATTGCTAGGTGCAGCGTGGGCAGTAGCTCCGGGACAGCCTGTGGTTTTTTATGATGATGATATTTTGTTGGGTGGCGGGATTGCGGAGAAAAGCTGGTAATAAAAAAA
>CAZWPU010000138.1:0-4457 GCA_964635605.1 uncultured Bacteroidales bacterium
GTACCGACGATACTCCAAACATTATTCTTGATAAAGAAAATGGGATATTTGAAATTTCAGGCAGATCACTTCCTGAAGATGTTACCACCTTTTATGAGCCTATTCTTAACTGGCTCGATGACTATCAGGAAGAGGCCAATTCAAAAACTGTATTTGCTTTTAAATTAGTGTATTTCAACACAGCATCATCAAAACTTATCCTTGACATTTTGATGAAACTGGAAGAGATGCATGAAAATGGAAAAGAAGTATTGATCAAATGGTACTATCCCGAAGATGACGAGGATATGGAAGAAGCTGGTGAAGAATATGCCGATATCGTTGACGTGCCATTCGAACAAGTAAGTTATACATTATAAAAAATACTTTTTCATCATTGATGATTAAATTATGAGTGAAGAGATTTTAAAAGCCCTAATGCAGTTGTTTGCAATTATTGCAAAACAGGACGAAGGTGTAGAATCCAACGAACGAGAATTTGTAAAAAACTTCCTCACACAACAAATTAATGATGAAGTAGTGCCTGAATATTTAGCGCTTTTTGATAAAAAAGCAGGGTTTACCGGTAAAAAAACAGAAAGATCGGAAAACGAAAAAGTTAAACTTACATCGGTAAAAGATTCGGTACGAATACTCGGTCTTTGTAAAAAAATTAACAAAACACTTACACAAAAACAGAAAGTAATTGTATTGGTTCGTTTGTTTGAGTTAGTGAATGCCGACCGAAAATTTTCCGAACAACGAATGGCAATCATCAATACCGTTGCCGAAGTATTTAAACTTACAAAAGAAGAATTCTTAAGCATTGAAAGCTTTGTTATTAATAACGATATTGCTGAATTAGATTACTCAAGTAATCTTATTATTAACGACCAAAAAGGGCAATGCAAAAATGCAAAACATGTAAAAGTTGAAGCTCTTGATGGGAATATCTTTATTCTGCAAGTAAAAAGTGTAGATCTTTACTTTTTGCGATACAATGGGAACGAAGATATCTTTTTAAATGGGTTACCTGTAAATAATAAACGAATTTATCTTTTTGCCAATGGAGGAACCATAAAACTTCCTAAAGGCAAACCCATTTATTATAGCGACATTGTTGCTCATTATTTGGCAGATAGCACATCAACCAAAATTTCTTATACCGCCAACAACATCAACTATGTTTTTCCTTCCGGTGATGTTGGTTTACGAAATATTAATTTCTCCGAAGACCAGGGAAAACTTATCGGCCTTATGGGTGCCAGTGGGGCCGGAAAAACTACGCTCTTAAATGTGTTAGCCGGGTTAAACAAACCTACCTCCGGACAAATTTTAATTAATGGTATCGATCTTCATGCCGAAAATGAAGAACTCGAAGGAGTGATTGGATACATTCCTCAAGACGATTTGTTGATTGAAGAACTAACCGTTTTTCAAAATCTTTATTACAATGCCAAATTATGTTTCAACGATAAATCCGAAGAGGAAATTGTTGAATTGGTTAATAAAACTTTAAACAACCTGGGCCTTTACGACCGAAAAGATTTAAAAGTAGGAACCCCATTAAATAAAATGATTAGCGGCGGACAGCGCAAAAGATTAAACATTGCCCTGGAGCTAATCAGAGAACCATCCATCCTTTTTGTTGACGAACCTACTTCCGGACTTTCATCTCGCGACTCCGAAAATGTTATGGACTTATTACGCGAGCTAGCCCTGAAAGGTAAACTTATTTTTGTGGTCATCCATCAGCCATCATCAGATATTTATAAAATGTTTGATAATATGATGATCCTCGATACAGGAGGCTATATGATTTATTATGGTAACCCTGTTGAAGGGGTGATGTATTTTAAACGGCTCGATGCACAAATTAATAGCGATGTGGGCGAATGCCCTACCTGTGGTAATGTTAATCCCGAACTTATCTTTAACATTATTGAAGCAAAGGTGGTGGACGAATACGGCCGTTATACTCCAAAAAGAAAAATATCACCGCCAAAATGGGAAGAGAACTTTAAGGAGAATATTAAATTACGAGAAGTAGAACCTGTTGATGTTTCGCCTCCATCAAACTTAAGTATTCCCTCATGGTTTAAACAACTTCAAATTTATACCATACGAGATTTCCTGTCGAAAATAAGTAATAAACAATATATTGCGCTTAATTTACTGGAAGCACCAATTTTAGGATTTATACTATCTTATATCATTCGGTATATCGCTGACCCTACTTCTGATATTTATATTTTCCGCGAAAATGAAAATATTCCTATCTACATTTTTATGGCCTTAATTGTTGCTCTATTCTTAGGGCTTACCGTTAGTGCCGAAGAAATTTTTCGAGACCGCAAAATTTTAAAAAGAGAAGCGTTTCTAAACCTGAGTAAATCGAGCTATTTAATATCAAAAATATTTATTTTATTTACCATCTCAGCCATACAATCCATTTTATTTATTCTTATTGCGAATAATATTTTGGGGATTAAAGGCATGACTTTCGAATATTGGTTTGCCCTGTTCACTACAGCAGCATTTGCCAATATGATAGGGTTAAATGTGTCCGCTTCATTTAACTCGGCGGTTACCATTTACATATTAATCCCGCTATTAATGATTCCAATGATGATTTTAAGCGGGGCCATGTTTCCTTTCGATAAGTTGAACAGAAGCATCGGTAGCGTTAAAAAAGTCCCCATAATTGCTGAAATAATGCCCACCAAATGGTCGTACGAAGCATTAATGGTAAACCAATTTAAAAACAACGCGTTTGAAAAAAACTTTTTCGAGATTGAAAAGCGCGAAAGTAATGCCGATTTCAAGCAAGTTTATTATATCCCCGAATTGGAAAAACGATTAGAATTTATTGAAGATAATTGGTATAAATTCGAAGAAAATGCAGAAATAAAAAAAGAAATCGCAGATAATTTAAAATTGTTAAAAAACGAAATTGAAAAAGAAGAAATGCGAACCGGACTTGAATTTGAGTCTTTACATCAACTCGATACAGCATTATTTAATGAAATAATATTAAATAAAACACAAAATTATTTAGAAAAGCTCAATTCGTTTTATAGCATGCAATTTCAAAAAGCGAATAACGAAAAAGAAAATATTATCCGTTATTTGCTCAATACCAATCCCAAATTATATCGAAACAAACGAAACGCATACCATAATGAGAGTGTAGCCGATCAGGTAAAAAAAGTTTTTGAAAAAAATAAAATCCTTGAATATAACTATGAACTAATCCAACAAGTTGATCCAATATATAAAGATCCGGATATTGAAGGTTTTCTCAATTTCAGATCACATTTTTTTGCACCGAGAAAATATTTTGCGGGCAAATTTTTTGATACCTATTGGTTTAACTTATCATTTGTATGGTTTTTAACAGCATTTCTTTATCTAACATTATATTATGATGTGTTAAAAAAATTACTTGAACTCCCTGAAAAAATTAAGTTTAAAAAATAAACTTTCGGGATTTAGATTATTTTTATATCTTTATAAGATATGTTAAATTTGCATTACAAAGAATTTCAACAGAAAGGATTATGAGCAAATACTTGATTTATATACTAATACCGTTATTTCTTTTTTCAGCTTGCAAATCAGATAAGCAAAAAGAAAGTGATTTTTCGCAAGAATTTGAAATCCCTGATTCAGTGATATACGATGGCAATCTCGAAATTTCGGAGCAGGCCATGGAAGAAATCGTACAAAATATTTCATCGCCGGTTGAGATTGCAGCCTTAATAAAAAGTCTGGGGGTTCCATACTCAAATGACTACCTCGCTACTACGGATTATGTAGATACTTATAATACAAGCTACAAAATGGCCCTGGGGCTGGGAATCTATGGAGCGGATTTGGGATATCAGAATATGTATAATAAAACCGGCTCGGTGTTGGATTATATTTCAGCTATTAAAACCCTTGCCGATGGTATTCGTGTTGGACAATTTTTTGACTTTACAACGCTAAAACGATTAGTTACTAACAACCAGAACCTTGACTCGTTAATGTATATTTCGGTACAAAATTTCAACCAAATGGACCGATATTTGCGTGAAAATAACCGGGGAAATTTGAGTTCTTTAATCGTAGCAGGTATCTGGATAGAAAGTATGTATCTTCTTGGAGGTGTGGTAAAAGAATCTCCCAGTGCTGAAATCGCTGAAAAAATTGGAGAACAAAAAATAATTTTAAGTAATTTGATGTTGCTCTTAAATAATTACGATCGTGATCCTAAATTTAAAGATCTTATTAATGATTTAGATGAGATACAAACTATTTATAGAGATGTAACCATTACTTATGAAAAAGGAGATCCTGAGGCAATTGAAGAAGACGGGATGCTTGTTATTAAACAAAATGACAAACAGTTCATTGAAATATCCAATGAAACCATGATGCGGATTATTGATAAAACTGCCGAAATACGTAATAAAATAATACACTTGTAAATATGA
>CAZWPU010000139.1:0-4418 GCA_964635605.1 uncultured Bacteroidales bacterium
AATTTCAAATTAATATCCACAAACTTAAAATCTCTTTATATCTGGTAGTAAGCGTTTTTATTGCGTTAATCTATCCAACACTGTTTTTATTAGTTCTTTTACTACCGGTTTATAATCTTTACTATACGTTTTAGAAGCCCGGTTGGCTATAATCACACAAATAGTAATGGCATGATGACCCAATAATTTGGATAATCCGTAAATAGCTGAGCTTTCCATTTCGTAATTGGTTATTTTTTGTCCCTGGTAATCAAAAGCTTCAATTTTGTCGTTCAAATCATTATCAACAATTGGCAGCCTTAACACACGTCCTTGCGGGCCATAAAAACCTGGTGCGGAGATGTTGATTCCTTTTTTAATGTTGTCACCATCAATCTTTTGGATTAATTGCTCCGATGCATTTACAATATAAGGTGAAGTGAGCAAAGGATTCCACTGTACATAATCTTTAAAAGTTTTTTCAAAAGCTAAATCCGCAATTTGGTTACGATCTTTATAGAAATTAAGTAATCCGTCAAAACCAATCGATTTTACGCTCATTAAAAAAGAATCTACCGGAATATTTTCCTGTAAAGAGCCGGATGTTCCTATACGGACTAAATTTAATGATTTATGTTCTTTCTTTTTTTCTCTTGTTTTTAAATCAATATTAGCCAGTGCATCCAACTCATTGACAACAATATCAATGTTATCAGTACCAATACCCGTTGATATAACACTAATTCTTTTATTGTTAATTGTTCCCGTAATCGTATAAAATTCTCTGTTTTGTTTTTTTAATTCAATTTTTTCAAAAAAACCGGCAACTACTTCAACTCTTCCAGGATCACCTACCAGTATGATGTTATCCGCAATATCTTCTGGTAATAAATGAAGATGATATATACTACCATCGGGATTGATAATTAATTCAGACTCTTTAATTTTCATGGTTAGCTCCTTTTTATTCATCGATAATGATAGAGCTTTCAAAGCTATTTAAAAAATCTTAAAAGCGCAATAAATAAAAATCAACAACTCCAAAAGAAATAGCCTTTGGGTCTGTTTATAACTCTTCATATAAAGTTATTTTCAATAGTTATTTGGTATTGTTTTGTTATGTTGTGGATAATGTTTTACTTTTATAAATTCAATTAATCATTAAAAAAAGGAAATTATGAAAAAAGTATCAACTTCTTTATTGGTAACTGCAGGTATCGTAGTGATTATACTATTGATATTTGGTAGTTCATCATTTGTTACCATTCAACCGGGTGAACGAGGCGTTATTTTTAGAAAGTTCACAACAGGATTGGACAAAGAAAATGTAAGCACTGAAGGATTTCATATTATTGCTCCATGGAATAAGATGTATCGTTATGATGTACGAGAACAACAAGTAGAAGAATCAATGGATGTTTTGGATAAAAACGGACTATCCATTACCGTGGATGTAACCATGCGTTTTAATCCTACACCTTCTCGTATAGGTTATTTACACGAAACATTTGGCAATAATTATATTAATAAACTGGTGATTCCGGAAATGCGCTCCACAGTGCGCCAGGTTATGGGGAGATACACTGCCGAAGAAATTTATTCGACAAAAAGGAATGACGTGGAAGAATCAATAAAAACGGAAACACGTTTAACTTTAGGTACTGACCGTAATAATATTATGATGTCGACATTGCTTATCCGCTCCATAAGACTGCCTAATAAGATTAAAGATGCTATTGAATTTAAGCTGGAAGAAGAGCAAAAAGCATTAGCTTATCAATATAAACTGGAAAGAGAAGAGAGTGAGGCCGAACGTAAGCGGATAGCTGCCGAAGGGGAAGCCAGAGCCAATAAAATTATCAACAATAGTTTAACTCCTGAACTCTTAAAGATGAGAGGAATCGAAGCTACCGTAGAACTTTCCGAATCACAAAATTCTAAAGTTGTTATTATTGGAAGCGGTAAAGATGGATTACCTCTGATTTTGGGAAATAACTAAACGATTACAATATATTTTTTTTAAAGTGGGGGCTTAAAGTCCCCATTTTTCATTCTATACTTTTTTTTCATAAGGAGCTTGCTAATGAAGAAAAATGTTGAATCATTCGATAAACCGCTATAAGCGAACAGGCGGATTCGTTTTAATCAAACTTTTTAATTTGTTTTATTGTATATCTTTTTGAAAAACCCGGTAGCGTTTATAAATTTTCCCACCTATTCTTTCTACTTCAGCTCGCATACGCGTATTTGACTCCATCACAACATGGCTGTCTATTATTTCTAGCCCTCGTTCTTTCGCTGAATTTAAAATTGCCTTTGCCAAAATGGAGTCTAAACCAGTATTTCTGAGTTCGTTTTTTATGGCTCCCAAAAACAAATCCAGTTGTTTTGTTTTTTTCATGGACAGCAAAATCTTTAAAAAACCAAAAGGAAACAAACGCCCTTTCGCTTTTTTTAAACCCTTGCTTAAATTCGGAATCCCAACAACATAAGCTACTACTTCTTTATTTGAATTGGTAATAACTTTAATAAATTCAGGATCTAATATTAATAAATAACGTCTGGCAAAATCGTCCATTTCATCTTCACTAAACGGAACATAACCAAAAATATCAGTATATGCATTATTGGTTAAGGTAAGAATAGGGTGTATATAGGGTTTGAGTTGTTTCCGTTTGTTAAACTCAATTAAATGATATCCGTTTTTTATCGGCCTTTGTGCAATACGATGGTAAAGGGATGGGATTTCTTTAGGGATATTTATCTTATATTGTACTAAATCTAATTTTGGGATATAACCTTCATTTTCAATATATTTAGCCATATATGGCAAGCTGCAATTGGTAACCATAACAGTTGGTTGGTCCAAACCTTCGATAAGAAATCCCTGAGGATCTTTATCTGAAAAACCAAAGGGGCCTATTAGTTTTTTCATATCTTTAGCATGTGCCCACTGCTCAATAAATGTAATTAAGGCATGAAAAATTTTCTGGTCATCATAGGTTTCCATAAAACAAAAACGGCCATTTTGCTCCTGATGGATTTCATTATACTTATGGTTGATGATGCCCATAATCCTTCCAACTACTTTTCCTTCTTTTTTTGCTAGTGCCAAAATAGTATCACAATAATTAAATGCTTTATTTTTTTTAGAGTCAAACAAAATCCATTCGTCAGAGTATAATGGATAAAGCCAGTTGTCATGATTTTGATGAATTTTCTCAGGCAGAAAGATAAAATCCTTTAGGTCTTTTTTATTTTTAACTTCAGTAATTTCTATCATCTTTAAATGAAATGATAATAAATGAAAATATTTTGTTAAGATAAAGAAAATTATGGATAATATCTGTTTAAAATAAATTTGGAAAGATAATAAAACAATATACCTGAAATAATTCCGGCTACTACATCAATAGCATAATGTGCTTTGATATAAACCGTAGATAAAAACAATAAACTACTTAACAAAACCAGCACAAGAAAAAACTTTTTAAAATGTTTAAAAATTACGATGATAAACAGAGTCGATATTCCTACATGAGAGCTTGGGAAGGCTCCTGTTTCCGTTTCGGCTGTTTTTATTATAAAATCCATAACTTTCTGAAAAAAATATCCTTCAGGAACCACTTGTTGTTCTTTTGGAAAATAGAATTGAGGGCCAACAGATGGGAAAAGAAAAAATAATAAATAGTATAAACAAAAAGAACAAATAGTTATAAACATGATTCGTGGAAAGTCAGTAGGCTTTTTGATATAAAATAGAAGCGGAATACCAAAAGCCATCAGATAATATGAAAAATATCCAAAGTGCATCAATTCACTAAACCATTTATCGGATATTAACGCTGAAAATTTTAACGATAATTGTGATCCAAATACAAAATATTCTAGTTTTATAATATATGGATCAAGATTTTTGAAAATGATATTATTGTAGTAATCTGTTTCAGAATAAAAGAAGATGAGCATTAGTAAAGGATAAAAGTTTCGCAGAAAAATAAACTTTTGATTTTTAACATTATTAGTTTTAATAAACAAAATACTAATTATTATAAATACAATTCGAATAAGTAGGTGAGGAGCAATATGATTTAGCTTGTGTTGCCCTAAAATAATGTAGATTCCTGTAATGAAACAATAGAAAATAACTATTTGATCAAAAGGTTTTGATCTTTTTAATACTGAAATCATTTTATCCTTTTTTGAATGATTGTAAAAATAAAAAAAAATGCCATGAATCGATCATGACATTTTTCTAGTTTGTGTTAAGTATCTTGAAGTTTATCGGTTTTTCTCAGTAAATTCTCTTCCTGCGCGTAATGCTTTCAGATTCACATTTACAATATCTTCGCCTTTGCGGCCAAAGATTTTACGAATTCCTTCCTCGAAACTTTCAAAAGGGATATTAAAAAACGGACTTGCTGCACCCAGCATTACGA